>JAFTKV010000252.1 GCA_017453085.1 Clostridia bacterium | reverse complement strand
TGGAAGCAGGGGCAAAAGAGGAAAATATATTGATTTTCCTCTGTCTTTGTTTTATAATGTAGATAATTTCAACCGATGGGAGATATCCTTATGAAAAAGGCCATTTTATTTGATCTGGACGGCACCCTTTGGGATTCCGGCGATACGGTTCTGCCTGCGTGGAATCGGGTGCTTGCCGAAGTGCAGGTTCGTCCCCTGCTGACCAAAGAGGAGCTGGACAGCTTTATGGGGCTGGGACCCCAGGATCTTGCCGATAAATTTCTGCCGATGCTTGACTCCCCTGAGGAGCGGCTGGCCCTTTTCACTCGTTGCTTTGACGCCGAGGTAGAGGCGATCCGTAAAAACGGCGCACGGCTTTACGATGGCGTTTTGGAGATGCTGACCGCGCTGAAGGAGCAGGGCTGTTTCCTTGCCGTGGTGAGCAACTGCAAGGACGGATACATTCAGGCGTTCCTCGATTATTATGAGCTGCACCATCTCTTCACCGATTTTGAGTCGGCAGGCGCAACAGGACTGACCAAGGGCGAGAACATCGCCTTGGTGCTCTCCCGAAACGGATATGCTACCGAGGAAGCCCTCTACGTAGGCGACACCATCTGGGATATGGAGGCATCCATGAAGGCAGGCGTGGATTTTCTCCACGCGGCGTACGGATTTGGCTCCGTGCCCGAGGGAACGCCTGCGGCGAGCTGTCCGGGCGAGATTCCTGCGAAGGTGTGAACCATACCGCAATACCCTGTAGGGGCGGATTCCTGCAGAAAGCGAAGCGTCTGCGTCACCCGTGAAACGAATCGCCCCGACCTTACCTTGGTGCAGGGCGTTCGGACGGGCGATTCGTGAATCGCCCCTACGGGTGTGTGCGAACATCTTGCGAAAATCTTGCCAATGAATACAACAGGAGACAACCTATGGAATACGAAATCATCAAACTGTGGGAGAATACTCCCGACTATCACCCCGAATATAACCAGCCCGAGCCCAATTTAGAGGTGCACCCCGTGGACAACCCTCGGGGATGCGTAGTGGTCATCCCCGGCGGCGGCTACGAATGGATCGCCTTCGATCACGAGGGCAGAGAATTGGCGGAGTTTTACAACGCTCACGGCTACTACGCCTACGTTCTCACCTACCGCTTCCGACCCTACCGCCACCCCGTGGAGCAGGGAGACGCCAACCGTGCCATCCGTCTCGCTCGTTATCGGGCGAAGGATTGCGGCTACGATGCGAACAAGATCGCCGTGATCGGCTTCTCCGCAGGCGGGCATCTGGCGATGACCGCTTGCACAAAGTTCGACAGCGGTATTGACGGAGACGAGATTGCTGTCGATGAAATCGACCGCATCTCTTGCCGTCCCGATCTGGGCGTGCTTTGCTACGGCGTGCTGACCTTGGGCACCGATTACACCCATTGGGGTACCACCCTGAATCTGCTGGGCGAGGGGTATGATCCCGCACTGGCAGGCGAGCTGTCTGCGGCAGGTGCGGTGCGCCCCGATATGCCCCCTTGCTTCATCTGGCACACTGCCGAGGACGATCTCGTTCCCGTGCAGAACTCGCTGGAGATGGCAAAAGCCATGCGCTCTGTGGGCGTTCCCTACGAGCTCCACGTCTTTCCCTTCGGCGGTCACGGATTCGGACTTGCCACCAATGCAGACTCCTACGTTTCCCGTTGGGGCGGCTGGATGATCGACTTTTTCGAAAAGTTCTGGGGGTAAGGTGCACCGACCGCGCCTCCGTGCAGGGCGATTGAGGCGGACAGTCCGGAGGCCTGTCCCTACAAGGTTGGATCGATGCGCACGTTGTCTGCACCGAGGGTTAGGCTCCCTCCGATGCAGACGCTTCGCTTACTGCGGGAGCTGTCGCCGAAGGCGACTGAGGGAGCCCGCGGCACAAACAATCCACGCCAAGGGAACGGTCGGTGCATTTGGTGCGCACACACCCGTAGGGGAGGGGTTTCTGTCCTCCCGTCCAAGCGCATCCCACCAAGACAACGGTTGGCGGTATGCGTTCGGCGCGGGCCGGACGCTTCGCTATTCCGTCGCTTCGCTCCTTACGAGGACGTCGGCCTCTACGAGATTGTGCGAACAATTGTCGTCGCACCTAAGCCTTCCCCTTGAGGGGAAGGGGGATCGCAGCAGAAAGCGAAGCGTCTGCAGCGGTGAATGAGGTGCGAATCCTCACCAATACCGCAAAATTGCAGGGCAATTTTGCTTTTAGAAAGTTCTTTGGAGGTGTGGAACCTTTCTTGAAAGAAAAGTTCCACAAGTATAAAACTATGACAGATACCATTGCAGCGGTTTCGACCCCTTACGGAAAAGGGGGCATTGCGGTGATCCGCATCAGCGGAGACGAGGCGATCGACGTGGCGGGACGGGTGTTTCGTCCGGCATCGGGTGCTTCGCTCTCTGAGATCGAGGGCGGACGGATCGTCTACGGCTCCATCTGTGCGCCTGCGGAGGGCGGCTTTGGCAAGCAAATCGACGATGGCATGGCGGCGGTGCTTCGTGCGCCCCGCTCCTATACCGGCGAGGATACGGTGGAGCTCTCCTGTCACGGTGGTATTTTGCTCACCGAGCAGGTGCTGTCCGCCGTCATCGCTGCAGGCGCGCGTCCTGCCGAGGCGGGAGAGTTCACTCGCCGCGCCTTTGTGGCGGGTAAGCTGTCGCTGACCGAGGCGGAGGCGGTGATCAACCTCATCGACGCCCGCTCCGAGGAGGCGCTGAAGCTGGCACGCTCTCACACGGCGGGACGGCTCACCGCAAAGCTTTCCGAGTTTTACGAGAGCCTGCGGACGCTGCTTTCCACCGCATACGTCTTTGCCGACTATCCCGACGAGGATCTGACCGATCTTTCTCCCGATGAGATGATCGCCTCGCTGGAGGCTCTGCAGGGCGAGATGCAGGCACTCTCCGATACCTATTACGTGGGACACGCGGTGTCCGAGGGCGTGTCTACCGTGATCGTGGGCAGACCCAACACCGGCAAATCCTCCATTCTCAACCGCTTGCTCTGTCGGGATCGCGCCATCGTCAGCTCGATTGCAGGCACCACCCGCGATACCATCGAGGAGACGGTGCAGGTGGGAAGAGTGACCTTGCGGCTCACCGACACGGCCGGGCTGCGGGATTCCGACGATCCCATCGAGCAGATCGGCGTGGAGCGGAGTCTGGCGGCACTCTCTGCGGCAGAGCTGGTGCTGGCGGTCTTTGACGCTGCTTCTGCGCCCACTGAGGAGGATCGGGAGCTGCTGGCGCGGCTTGCCGATCATGCCGCACCCAAGATCGCTTTGCTGAACAAGTCGGATCTGGGTGCTGTGGGCGAAATCGGTCTGCCCGATGGACTGTTTGACGCGGTCTGCTCGGTCTCTGCCCAAACGGGGGAGGGAATGGACGGTCTGCGGCAGGTCATCGAAGGGCTGTTCGTTGCAGGCGAGATCGACTACGACAGCACTGCTATTCTGGCCAATGCCCGCCAGAAGGGCGCGTTGGATCGGGCGATTGCCGGAGTAGAGGCGGCTCTGGGGGCACTGCGGAGCGGGTTTACTCCCGACGTAGCGGGGGTGGATCTGGAGGAGGCCATGGCGGCACTTTCCGAAGCCGACGGCAGAGCGGTGTCGGCAGATATTGTGGATGCTATCTTCCATCGCTTCTGCGTGGGAAAATAAGAATATAAAAAACGGAGGCGAAAGCCTTCGTTTTTTATAGGTGGAATCTACAGAGGAAACGGTTGGTGCATTCTGTTTGCACACCACATCCCCCGTAGGGGAGCGCATTGCGCTCCCGCATTCGAAGACGGCAACAAACGGTTCGCATCAAGGAAACGGGCGGTGTGCCTCCTTCGATGCCGCCTGCGGCGGCGCGGAACGGGGCGCTTCGCTATTCCGTCGCTCCGCTCCTTACAAGACCGTTCTCTACAAGGTTGGAGCGATCCGCACGTTGTCTGCACCAAGGCGACGGTCGGCGGTGTATTCTTGATTATGTTGACAGAAAAGTCTCCCAACCGCATCGGTCGGGAGACAATTTATTTAGCTCGTTTGGAATGGATTTGGGCCAATGCTGTTAAGCCTGCGAGTCCTGCCAAAAAGAAAGGGGAGAACCCGTAGTACAAATCGGTGAGGAAGAGGATTAGCGATTGCAGAACCATGTATACAAAGAATCCCAGAAAGAGGATTTCTACATAATCCACAAATTTTGAGGGGCAGATAGGATTCTTGCCAAGAACGTGAAAAAGAATACGGAGGAAGCCGTATA
>JAFTKV010000251.1 GCA_017453085.1 Clostridia bacterium | reverse complement strand
TTCGTCTGTGGAAGCCCAGCCCGATTTTGGTGATGCTGGCTTGCGGTGTGATTGGCGGCGGTGTGTATTATTTTATGGGGTAGCTTAGCCGAACCCCTTGATAAACTAGCGATTTGTAAGGAGTGTTTTATGAAATCGAAAATAATGAATCTATTGAAATATTTAATGTTTATTCTAATTCCGGTTTTGTCGGTATCAATATGCGTCCTATTCAGACTTGCCCAAGGAGAAAAGACTGAAGAAATTGCGTTTGGTATTATGGTAGGAATTCTATTAGATATCATCTATTCTTTCATTCTTTTATGGATGACTCGAAAATCTGCTTCTAACAAAAACGATTAGTTAAAGTTCGTTGAATCAAAGCAAAATAAAGACGATGAAAAACGGAGCCTTGCGGCTCCGTCTTTTATTCATACCAAACTTCCTCGATGACTCCACCCAGCGCAAGTCTGTCGCCGTCGTAGAACACGGCGGACTGTCCCGGAGCGGGGGTGCGGACGGGGGAGTCAAACTCCACCGTGGCAACCTCTCCCTCGAAGCGGATGGTTGCGGGAACGGGGGGCGCGGCGTAGCGGATTTTCACCGATCGGCGTAGCTCGCCCTCGGTGCGGAGCTCGTCTCCCACGAAATTGAGATCGGTGATGGTGATGCGCCTTGCCAAGGTGTCCTCAGCAAACTGCAGGGTCACGGTTTTGGCGGTGGGATCAATTTTTGTGACGAAGGCGGGCTTGCCCAGCGCAATGCCTAGTCCCTTGCGCTGCCCCACGGTGTAATACTGGATGCCCAGATGCCGACCCAGCACCTTCCCATCGGCGTCCACGAAGTTGCCGGAGAGATCTTCGGGGATGTGTGCGGCAAGATAATCTCTGCAGGTCATGCCCTCGGGGATGAAGCAGGTGTCTTGACTCTCCCCAGCACCTGCGGCGGTGAGTCCCAGCTCTGCCGCTTCCGCCCGCAGATCCGCTTTCATCCGATTGGCCAGCGGCGTGTGGAGGGTAGCAAATTGCTCTTGGGTCATTCGCCAGAGCATATAGGTCTGATCCTTCCGTCGGTCTGCCGCCACCACGGGAGCGAATCTGCCGTTCTCGCCTTGCTCGATCTTGCAGTAGTGCCCCGTAGCGTAGCCGTCGAAGCCGTGCTCCATTGCGTAGCGATGGAGATAGTTCATCTTCACGTTTCGGTTGCAGACCGTGCAGGGAGAGGGCGTGCGCCCCCGGCGGTATTCGGAGAGGAAATCACCGATGACGATCTTCTCAAAATCCTCTCGGCAGTCGATGACGTGGAGAGAAATCCCCACCTCACGGGCGGCAATCTCCGCCTCGGCAGGCGTGGAGTGATCGGTCATGAGCAGCACCGCTCCCTCTACCTCGTGCCCCTCACTTTGCAAAATTCGTGCGGCAGACACACTGTCCAGCCCACCGCTGAGTCCTAATAAGATACGCATTTTTTCTTGGAGGACTTTTTGAAAAAAGTCCTCCAAACCTCCCAAAAACTTTTTGAAAAGCCCGACAAATACTTGTCGGGCTGGTAATGTTATTTGCAATTATTCCAGCAGCGTGCCAGCCAAGGAGTTGGGTGGAGTCTGAGGAGGGAAGACACTTCGGCGTCTGAGATGGTTCTTCCCTCCTCAGATAAATTCAAATTCCGACCAAAGGGAGGAATTTGTTCCTCTGAAAGAGCACAAGCAATCTTACTTTACGATAGTACCCTTGCAGAGACCGAATGCACAAGCGGCGTTCGCCTCGTCGGTGTCGATGTGCATAGCCAGAGCGTAGGTGTCGGATACACGAACCACAACGTCACCGAAGATCAGGGGACGAGCAGTGTCCAGCTTTACGGAAACGATTTCCTTGTCGGAAACGCCGAAAGCAGCAGCGTCAGCGGTGGTCATGTGGATGTGGCGCTTAGCGATGAGCACGCCCTGTGCCAGATCAACCTCGCCTGCAGGGCCAACCAGCTTGATGCCGGGAGTGCCTGCAACGTCGCCGCTCTCGCGAACGGGAACGTCCTTCAGACCCAGAGTGCGGGCGTCGGTGAAGGAAAGCTCCACCTGCGTGTCCTTACGGGCGGGACCAAGAACCGAAACCATCAGGCTGCTCTTGGGGCCAACCAGCTGTACCTTCTCCTCGCAAGCGAACTGACCGGGCTGGGACAGATCCTTCTTGTTGTGGAGAGTAGCGCCTGCGCCGAAGAGTGCTTCGATATGTGCGGGGGTTAGGTGAATGTGACGGGCAGAAGTTTCAACGATAAAATCCATTAGTAAATCCTCCGATTTTCATGTATAGTACGGCAAATATTAGTCATACTGAGTTTGTACCTTATATTATAGCACGAAAATTTGCAAAAGTAAAGAGGAGGAGCTATGTTTTTGAAGGAAAATATGGAAAATAACGCTTCCAATTCGTCGGAGGCGGAGAATAACGGAAACGGGGACAAGCCCGAGGACTGCGGCGGTGTCAACGTCAAGGCGGACGGAATGTCTATCCGCTGCATTGCCATCATCGGGCAGGTGGAGGGGCATTCCATCCTCCCCGATACCCAAAAGTCCACCAAATACGAGCATTTGCTCCCGCTTCTGGTGGACGTGGAGGAGGACGATCGGGTAGAGGGCGTGCTCTTTTTGCTCAACACCGTAGGCGGCGACGTGGAGGCGGGGCTGGCCATCGCCGAGCTGATCGCCTCCATGAAGAAGCCCACCGTCTCGCTGGTGCTGGGGGGAGGGCATTCCATCGGCGTACCGTTGGCGGTGTCGGCGAGGCGTTCCTTTATCGTGCCCTCCGCCACCATGACCGTGCATCCCGTGCGCATCAGCGGCACCCTCGTCGGTGCGCCCCAGACTTATCGCTATTTCTCCCGCATGCAGAACCGCATCACCGATTTTGTGGTCGCCCATTCCAGGGTGACAGCGGAGCAGTTTGGCGGTATGCTGATGCGCACCGAGGAGATGGCCACCGACGTGGGCACTATCCTGGAAGGGAAGGAAGCGGTGGAGGCAGGGCTCATCGACGAGGTGGGCGGTCTGGCCAGCGCAATTGCGGCACTGAAGGAAATGAAGAAGAGGAGCAGCTGAGCTTGCCCCTGCATCGGCCGCTTCGGAGGAAATGGTCGAAATGCTCCGATGGGTCTTGACAAATACCGCGAAAAGGTGTATAATCAAGATACCAATATTGATCGGAGGATATTTCTCATGAAAAAACTGATTTGTGCATTGTTGCTTCTGACGCTTGCGTTTGCGCTTGTTGCTTGTGGCCCCGATGGCAAGTGCGACGAGTGCGGTAAGGACGAGATGGTCGAGGTATACGACGAGCTGGACGGCAAGGAGTATTGCCCCGTCTGCGGCGCAAAGGCTGTTGCTGAAAAGGCTGCAGAGGAGCTGGAGGATCTGCTCGGCTAAGCCTTCACACCCGACAAACGGACGCGAGATTCGCGTCCGTTTGTTTTTGAGGGGATAGTGTTTCGGCAAAGCGGGTATACTGACCGTGAAAGTGGGGACGGTGTTTGCAGATTGTTTACGGTTTCGTCTTGACTTTCGGCGAGATCTGTGGTATACTGCAGGGAGAGATCCGAATTTTTCCATCTCTGAACGAGGATTTGTATATGATGAAACATTATCTTTGCGGAGTGCTCGCCCTTTTGCTGGCGTCGCTCCTGATGCTCTCCGGATGCGGGCGGGTGACGGCAACGCTGGATCAGCATTTTCCCGAGGCGTCGGAGACCGAGGACACACGGCCACTGGAGACTCCGCTGCCTGATCGGATCGGGCGCACCTACGTCGTCCTGCTGACCACGCAGCTGTCTGCCGACGACGCTCTGTCTACCGTCTCTTTGCTCACCTTCCAGACTGCCGATCAGTCGATCCATTGGCTGGAGCTGCCCACCGCCCTTTACGTCCGTTCGGCAGGAAATACGCTGGGCGGCAGCTTCAACCGTGCGTATCAGTCCGAGCTGGCCAAGGAGAGCGGCACTGCGGTGTCTGCTACCAATGCGGCTGTGAATGCCGTTCGGAATCTGCTGAATACGGGCTTTTCCATTTCCATCGACTTCTCGGTGAACTTTGATGGGGAGCAGTTTGCCGCTTTTCTCAGGATGCTGCAGAACGTGCCCGTGACTCTGCCCACGGCAATGGGCGGGCTGAAGGCAGGTGCCCATACGCTGGATGCCTCCGATGCGGTAGAGTTCCTGCTCTACGACCGCTATAACGATCCGGCGGAAGGACAGTTTGAGGCACGGCGTTACTTTGTCGCCGCTCTCCGTCAGCAGGCCTGCAAGTCACTGAGCCTGGATCAGCTTTCACTGATCGCAATGGATCTGCGGGGACAGATGACCACCGATATCCCCAGCCAGGGCGGACAGGACATGTTCTTCCTGCGGCACTTTTTGAAAACCGAGAACAATCGGTTTACCGTGACCAATATCAGCACGCAGAACGTGTATTCTCACGGCGCAGAGTACCGCGTATTGGTGAAGGACAACACCCGTCGGCAGCTGAATCTGCAGATGCAGCTCTACGAGGAAGAGCTGACGGCAGAGCAGTTTGATCCCACCGGTGTGTTCGTGGATCCCTCCAATCAGATCATGCACACCGTTTACAACTCCGCCTCGGTGCTGCCGCGGGTCTACTCTCTCACCGAGCTGCTGACCGTGGAGGTCATCACCGACCCCGAGACTACTCCCAACACCGGTGAGCCGTCCGATACCTCGGATGATCCCACCACCGTCCCCGAGCCCTCGGAGACTACTGATGCCGACGCCGATGCGGCGTGACGGATCGCAATAAACGTTTGACGTGAATCAGAAAGAAGGTATATAGATATGGCAGAAAAGAATCAAGCTCCCGAAAATTGCAGCCACGATTGCTCCTCATGCTCGGCAAATTGCTCCTCCCGCAAGAAGGAAAGCCTGCTGGCAGAGGCGAATCCCGGCTCTAACGTAAAGAAAGTGATCGGCGTGGTCAGCGGTAAGGGCGGCGTCGGCAAATCGCTGGTGACCTCCCTCCTGTCGGTGGCCACCGCAAGAGCGGGCAAGCAGGTGGCCGTGCTGGACGCGGACATCACCGGCCCCTCCATCCCCAAGATCTTCGGCAACAAGAGCGAGGTGCTGGGCAACGAGCAGGGTATGGTCCCTCCCGTGACCTCCACCGGTATCAAGCTGATGAGCATCAATCTGCTCCTGCAGGAGGAGACCATGCCGGTCGTCTGGCGCGGCCCCGTGATCGCAGGTGCGGTGAAGCAGTTCTGGACCGACGTTTGCTGGGGCGACGTGGACTATATGTACGTAGATATGCCTCCCGGAACCGGTGACGTTGCGCTGACCGTGTTCCAGTCCCTGCCCGTGGACGGCATCGTGATCGTGACTTCCCCTCAGGAGCTGGTGTCCATGATCGTGGAGAAGGCGGTCAACATGGCGAAGATGATGAACGTGCCGATTCTGGGTCTGGTGGAGAACTACTCCTATTTCGTCTGCCCCGACTGCGGCAAGCAGCACAAGATCTACGGTGACAGCCATCTGGAGGCGGTTGCGGCCGAGTACGGTCTGCCCATCCTGGGTCGTCTGCCCATCGATCCCGCTCTGGCGACCCTCTGTGATGCGGGTGCCATCGAGACGGTCTCCGACACCTATCTCCCCGATGCGGTGAAGATGATCTGCAAATAAAAAATGACCCGTAAGGGTCATTTTTTGTTGGAGAAGGGCATCAGCCCTCATCGAAAGGGCTGTATCGGCAAATGCGCGGTGCGACTTTGCACAAATCCAACATTCCCGCAGGGTGTTTCAGCAGATTATCACTTGACGGCAGAGGGGTTTGCCTGTATAATAATAAAAACAGAAGGTCTGTCGGTTCGTTTGTGATAGACTTTACCAAGGGAGGGATAGCGTGATGGGCAAGCTTTTTAGCAGACTGATGGTGATCGCCGTGCTGCTGGGTGTGCTGGCAGGCTGCGGCAAGGATGGCGGAGCGACAGAGACCACCACGGCTCCCGCTCCCGTGACAACGCCCGCTCCCGAGCAGGAGGAGCTCCCGCTTGCTCCCGACGAATACCGCTGTACCGTCACCGATCCAGCCGACGGAAGGGAGTTTTCTCCCGGCTCCCTGGGTGCAGGACGGCTCTGCTTTTTCCTGCCCGGGGTGGCCGATCCCACCGCGCTCGTCTTTAACTGTCGGTTGGGGGAGGAGGTCACCGCTACGGTTCACGGGCAGACCTATACCGACAGCGTTCGCTTTGCCGTGGACATTGCCGCCATCGACCTGCTGCGCATCACCTTTACCAAGGCGGACGGCACGGCGGAGACCGTTCAGTACGGCTTTTGCGCCTCCTCCGCCAACATCCTCTGGCTGACGGTGAAGGATGAGCTGGGTACGCTGGATGCGGTGAACGCCGATCCCGATCACGAAACCTATTGCTACGGCGAACTGGCCTATCTCTCCGCAGAGGAGGGAATGGACTTTGCCTCGCCCTTTGCGCTGAAGGGAAGAGGCAACGCTACCTGGGACGACGAGAAGAAGGGCTACGCTCTGAAGCTGTACGAGTCGGACGAATATACTGAGAAGAACAAGCTCTCGATCGGCGGGATGGGTCGCTCCGCAAACTGGGTGCTGGTGGCCAATCATCGGGATCGCACGCTGATCCGCAACGCCCTTGCCCAGACGCTGGCCGCGAAGCTGGGGATGAAAAACGCCGTCCGCTACGTATTCGTGGATCTGTACGTGGACGGCGAATATCTGGGGCTGTACAATCTGATGCAAAAGGTGGAGAGCGGCAAGGAGCAGGTGGACATCGACGAGGCAGACGGCGATCATCTGCAGGGCGGCTATCTGCTGGAGTTTGACAATTATCACGATGCGCCGCAGATCAAGCTGCAGGCCAGCGGACAGCGGGTGACGGTCAACTCTCCCGTCGGTCTGGAGAGCTACGATGCCATTGCGCAGCGTCTCAATGAGGCCGAGGCGGCACTCCGTGATCCCAACGGTCGCAATGCAGAAACGGGGCTGGATTGGGACGATTACATCGACGTTCGCTCCTTTGCGATCCTCTGGATGGTGCGGGAATATACCATGGACAACGACGCTACGGTGAATTTCCGCTTCTATTACGATCCCGCCGACGGCAAGTTCCACGGTGGACCCGCTTGGGATTTTGACAATTCCATGGCGCGCAACAGCGGCATCTTCGCCGAGCCCGAGACGGCACTGATCGAGAGCGGTCATCGCAACGGCGACAGCTGGCTGCGGCTGCTGCTGCAGTTTGACGGCTTTCGTCGGGAGATTGCCCAGCTTTACCGCACTCACCGCAGTCTGTTCGACAACGACTCCCCCGAGTCGGTCTACGCGATGGCAGATCGCCTGCGGGCGGAGCTGTCCTATTCCATCGGGCTGAATTTCACCGTGTGGGAGCGGCAGCTGGCCAACAAGAGCTGGAACACCCCCAAGGAGCTGACCTACGAAGGGCATTTCGGCATCCTCACCGACTTCCTTTACCGCAGAAACCTGTTCTGGGAAAGCTACGTCCCCGAGCTTTTACAACGATGACCAAAAATCCCACTTCTATGGAAGTGGGATTTTTTATGATGTGTTTTTAGTTAAATACGATGGATTTTGCCCATTCCTGAATCTCGTCGCTGTACTTGGCGGCGTCCTCGGAGAAGGTCACGAAGTCAACGTACCAGAAGGCATCGTCGGTCTTGAAGACGTAAGTAACGTAGGTGCACCCCTCGCCGTCGATCGTTTCGGTGTAGGTGAAGCTGTAGGGCTCGCCGTTTTGCGTGTTCAGCACGGCACCGGCAGAGCCTTCGTAGGATTGGATCAGTGCCTGACCGTACTGCTCTGTCGACAGATAGCTGAGCGTGGGGTTATCGGCGAAGGATTCCTTCATAAACATGACCGCAACCTGGTCGATCTCGTAGCAAGCGTAGTACGTGCCCGAATCGTAGGGCTCAAACTGAGAGGTCAGCGTGACGCTGAATTCCTCGGTGGTGAAGGTTTCGGGGCCGGAAAACATAGCGCCGAAGTCCAGCACGGAGACCAGACCGATGACGAGGCCCACCAGTGCGGCGACGATCAGGATGATGATGCCCTTTTTGTTGCCCTTCTTGCGGTTTTTCAGAACGTCCTCGTCGGTGACGCCGTCGAAGCGGAAGGCGTTGCCGTTGGCGGGATTGTAGCGGTTCTGACCGGTGAGGGTAACGTCTTCGGTGCCGGCGGGCAGATTATAGTATTCGTTACAGATGTTTTTGCTCAGCTGGTCGATGATCACGAAGACCTTGGCGGCCTCTTCGCCCACCGAGAAGGTCTTGGCCTCGCCGTTTTTCAGGTCGCCCAGATAGCGGCAGGGAGTGTTGCTGATCTCGGCGTCGAAATTGTTATAGTCTTCGATGTATACTTTGACCTTCACCAGACTTGCAACAAAGCTTTTGGTTCGTTGAATTGTTAAATTACGCATATGAATCACCTCATTTTGTATTGTACCATAGAATGGGATGGGTGTCAAGGGGGTTTTTTCAGTTTTGATAAATTTTCGTTATCATTGGGGAATCAGAGTGATGGTGTTGATGTTGAAGCTGCCTCCGGTGAAGTTCAGCCGCAGCTCGTGGACGCCTTCGGTGAGGTTCAGCGTCAGACGGCCGTCGGACTTGGCCCATTTCTGCCAATCGCCCGTTTTCACCGTATTGTGGAAGCCGCCGACCACCTTGCCGTCTACCAGGAAGTTGATGGAGCCGCTGCCGTCGTTGCTGGCAATGCGGAGCTCTACCTTGTATCGGCCGGTCTCCTTCACGTCGATGACGAAGACGAGCCATTGACCGCCGTAGGTGTTGGTGGTGTTGTAGGTGCCGTTCTTGTCCCGGCACTCCTCCATACCGACCTCGCTGCTCTTCCAGGTGCTGTCGATGGAGAGGAATACGGTATTCTCTTCGCCGCTGATCTCGATGGCAGAATCCTCGGTCACGCGGGAAACGGCCTTGCTCTTTATCACCAGCTCCAGCACGCGCTTTACGTGGGATTCGATCGTCTCACGGCTGAGGATGCCACTCTTGTAGGCACCGAGGATGCCTGCTTCGTCTCCCGATTTCATCTTCAGGCTCTGCCCGGCCAGGAGCTCCTTATACTGGACGCTGTCGTTCCACCAGTCGGAGGAAACGACGCCATTGTAGCCCCATTCGCCTTGGAGGATGTTGGTGAGCAGGGAGTGATTCTCGGCGGTCTCCACGCCGTTGACCTTGTTGTAGGAGGACATGATCGCCCAAGGGTTGGCGGTCTTGACTGCGATCTCGAAGGGGCGGAGATAGATCTCGCGGAGCGCACGCTCGGACACGCGGCTGTCGGAGTAGCCTCGGTTGGTCTCCTTCTC
>JAFTKV010000034.1 GCA_017453085.1 Clostridia bacterium | reverse complement strand
GGCAACGATGCCGCAGGATCTACCACCGCACAAACGACTGTGGGAGGGACTACGGTAACGCCGCCTGCTCCCGGTCCGGGGGCATCCGAGAGCGATCTGCTCTATGCAAAATTCAAGGATCCCGCCAAGGATATGTCCTCTAAGCCCTTGTTCTTCTGGAACCTTCCCTTGGACGAAATGACCGAGGAGGGAGTGCGGGAGATCGTGCGCCGCTCCTATGAGGAAAGCGGCTATTCGGGCTTTGGCATTTTGCCCTACTGGATGGACGGCTATCTGTCCGACCGCTATTTTGAGCTGTACGAGGCCGCGCTGGACGAGGGTGCCAAATACGGCATGAAGTTCTCGCTGTACGACGAAAACGGTTTCCCCTCCTACACGGCGGGCGGACTGTTTGCGGAAAAATACCCCGATCTCACCGCCAAGCGACTGGACATGGTGGAAGCGTCTGCCGTCAAGGACGGGAAGATCTTTCTGAAGATCCCGCAGGGCAATTTCATGGGCGCGGTTGCCTACAACACCCTGACCCACGAAATGATCGACATCTCCGACCGTGCGGTGCTGGTGAAGCTGCCCGAATTTGATCCCGATGCCCAGCCGGTGGGTATTATGGCCACCAGCGAATACGACATCACCCCCGGTTACGAGATCGACAAGGCCTTTGACGGCAAGAAAAATACCCGTTGGAACGCTTACCAGCGCTCGGGCGGCGGGGAAGCAATCATTATCAACTACGGCCAAAAGACCAAGCTGGACACGGTGGAGCTGTTTGAGGACAGCAATACCGAGCTGCACCGCATCAAGGCCTGCGATGTGGAATACTGGGACAGCGCAAAGGAAGAATGGGCTTTGCTGGGCACCGCCACCTCCATCAAGGCAAGCGGCGCCAAGATCACCTTTGATGCGGTAGAAGAGCAGTATTACCGCATCCACTTCCGTCTGGTGAACGGCGATTCGGCAACTCTGTCCGAGATCGCTCTCTACGCCGACGGCAAGCAGATCGACAATCCCCCCTTCGTGCGCGCCAAGGACGTGACCTCTCCCGATGAGGTCGGCTATTTCTCCTCCGGCGACTACTCCGACGGCTATGTGGCGTCCATGGCCTTTGACAACAACGCCGCCACCCGCTGGAACGCTCCCGACGGCACGTCGGGCAATCAGTGGATCTCTGCTCTGTTCGGGAAGGAGGTTACCGTCGATTCGGTAGAGCTGAGCGAGGCCTACGGACGTGTCCGCACCTTCTCTGTTCAGTATTACGACCGGGGGCAGTGGAAGACCTGCGCTACCGGCACCACCATCGGCACTTCCTTGACGGTGAAGTTCGAGCCCGTCACGACGACGGGACTGCGGCTTTACATCCATACCACCAATGGCGAGTCGGCTACCATCTTCGAGTGCAAGATGTTCGGCGGCGGAAAGCAGATCGTGGTGGAAGAGGATCTTACCGGCTACAAGGGCTCCTACGTGGAGTATCCCGTCACGGGAGACAACTGGAAGCTGATGGCCTTTAACTGCGTCAGCGAGGGCTGCATCGGTATGGACTACTTCTCCGAGGAGGCGGTGGCAGGCTTCATCGAGGTCACCTACGACGCTTATTATCAGCGCTTCAAGAAGTATTTTGACAACGGCACCATTACCTCCGCCTTCTACGACGAGCCCTCCTTCTGGCCTGCAGGCGGTCTGACCGCATACGGTGTGGAGGGCGCCAGAGCATGGACCGACGATTTCAACGAGGTCTTTGCCGAGATGTTCGGCGAGGAGGAGAATCCTATCCTCTACTACGCCGCCATGTGGTACGACATCGGAGACAAGACCGCCGAGGCGAGAGATAAGCTCAACGCCGTCCGCACCGAGATGTTCGCCAAGCACTATATTGGTCAGGTGAACGAGTGGTGTGAGGCGCACGGCATCGAGCTGATGGGACATATGCTCTTCGAGGATCAGGACAATCCCGTTCCTCTCCACGGCGACCTGATGTACTGCTTTAAGTATCAGGCCTGCCCCACTGTGGATGTGATCAACGGCTACGGCATGACCGAGGATTATTACAAGATCATCTCCTCCGCCGCCTACAACTGGGATCATCCCCACGTGGGCGTGGAATGCTACGGTGCCATCTGGAATATGCCGTCCAACGTGCTGTACAAGGCGGCAATGGATCTGTACGCCAAGGGCATCAACGTGATGGTGCCCCATGCGGTCTGGTATTCCAGCACCCAGAACGTGGTCTATCCGCCCGAACTATCCTACCGCACCGAGCCCTACGCCTCCGAGCTGCCCAAGTACAACGAGTACATTGCCCGTTTGCAGACCATGCTCCGGGAGGGCAGACACGTGGCCGATATTGCGGTGCTCTATCCCATCGACACGCTGGAGTACGACTACAATTTCAACAAGGGCTACGGTCCTGCCGCCGACAGCAACTACGTTGCGCTGACCAATCTGCTGTCCGAGAAGATCCGTCTGGATTATACCTATCTCCATCCCTCTGTGCTGGACGAGAAGGTAACGGTGGAGGGAGAGACCCTGCATCTGGCCAACGAAAACAACTTCGAGGACTACAAGGTGATGATCCTGCCCTCCATCCGTGTGATCTCCAGGTCCAATCTGGAAAAGATCTACGAATTTTATCAAAACGGCGGAACCGTTATTTCGGTAGGCTCTCTGCCCGAAATGGCCACCGAGGAGGGGGACAACGAGGCTGTTGCCAATCTGATTCGGGAAATGTTCGGCGAATCGGCAACCACCGCCAAGTCCAAGGAGATCGAGAAATCGAACGACAAGGGCGGCAAGCTCTATCATCTGACGCAGATCTCCGGGCTGGAGGCTACGCTTCGCAAGGCAGATGCAGCCTATGACGTGAGCGTGTCGTCCGTTTCCGAGCGAGGCGGTCACTTCACCTACATCCACAAGGTGCTGGAGGAGCGGAATATCTACTTCTTCGCCAATTCCTCCGAATCCTCGGTCACTCCCACCATCACCCTGCGGGGAGAATACACCAATCTGGAGGTGTGGAATCCCGTGACCGGTGAGCGGACACCGCTTACCGTGACGGTAGAGGAAGGCACGACCACCTTCAAGCTGAAGTTTGCCGCAGTGACCTCTCTGTTCGTGGTAGAGGCAGACTGAAATCGACCTAATAAACTCAATAAAAGGATCCGTTTTCGCGGATCCTTTTGTTTGCAGAGTGAATATATAGATATGTGTGAAATCATTTGTATGCATACCCCCACCCGTAGGGGAGCGCATTGCGCTCCCGCCGTCGAAGATGGGATTAAACAATTACCACCAAGTGAACGTGCGGTGAGATGCGTTTGGCGCGGGCTGGACGCTTCGCTATTCCGTCGCTACGCTCCTTACGAGGACGCCAGCCCCTACAAGGTTGGTGCGATTTGCACGTTGTCTGCACCGAGGGGGCGTGCGGCGGAGATGGGGATCTCCTCATCCGTCGCCTGCGGCGACACCTTCTCCGCTGGAGAAGGCTTTGGGGCGGTGGGACATACCGCATCAAGGGAGCCTTACCGGGTGTGGCGGTACAAACTGCATCAAGGGAACGAAAAGGGATCCGCTTAGCGGATCCCTTCTTTACTTTATTCAATTGCAGGCAGAATTAGTCGGTGATCTTCTTTCTGCGGGTAACGCACAGGGTTGCACCGGCCAGAGAAACGACTGCCAGAACTGCAGAACCGATGATCAGGTTGTCGCCG
>JAFTKV010000250.1 GCA_017453085.1 Clostridia bacterium | reverse complement strand
CCGAGGTACAGAAGGGTAACGCTCCCGAGGAAAGAAAGCTCCAGCGCCTCTTCCGCAACGGCGAGGCATCCCGTCTGATCAAGCGTTGCAACGACTTCGGTGCAGGCGGCGTATCGGTTGCCATCGGCGAGATTGCAGACGGTCTGGTGATCGACCTCAACGCCGTTCCCAAGAAGTACGACGGTCTGGACGGCACCGAGCTGGCGATCTCCGAGTCTCAGGAGAGAATGGCAGTTGCCGTTGCTCCCGAGGACGTGGACCGCTTCATGGAGCTGGCGGCTATGGAGAATCTGGAATCCACCGTGGTTGCCACCGTGCAGGCTGAGCCTCGTCTCACTATGTACTGGAATGGCAAGGCGATCGTGGACATCTCCCGTGAATTCCTCAATTCCAACGGCGCGGAGAAGCATATTGACATCGCTCCCGCAGCCGCATCCTCCGATGCATATTTCTATGAATTTAACCGCGATTTCGAGCAGGCTTACAACGAGGTTGTTACCGATCTCAACGTTTGTTCCAAGCGCGGTCTGTCCGAGCGCTTCGACTCCACCATCGGCGCAGGCACTGTGCTTATGCCCTTCGGCGGTAAGCATCAGCAGACTCCCATTCAGGCGATGGTACACAAGATCAGCCATCCCGAGAAGAATTCCGATACCGTATCCTATATGGCGTGGGGCTACAATCCCTACATTGCCGAGAAGTCTCCCTATCACTCCGCATATCTGGCGGTGGTGGAGTCTGTATCCAAGCTGATCGCTACCGGTGCCAAGTTCGAGGACGTTTATCTCACCTTCCAGGAATATATGGAAAAGCCCGGTCGGGATGGCAAGCGTTGGGGTAAGCCGCTGGCTGCACTGCTGGGTGCATTCGACGCACAGATGGATCTCTCCATTGCCTCTATCGGCGGTAAGGACTCTATGTCCGGCTCCTTCGAGCAGATCGACGTTCCCCCCACCCTCGTTTCCTTCGCAGTGACCACCGATCCCCTGTCTTCTGTGCTGACCAACCACTTCAAGGGCGCAGGACACAAGGTAGTTTGGTTGAAGCCCGACTATAACGAAAAGGGTCTGCCCGATGCCCAGTCTCTGTTGGCACTGTACGCAGAGGTTACCGAGCTCATCCGCTCCGGCAAGGCACTGGCGGCTTATACGCCCACCTACTTTGGCGTTGCCGAGGCGATCTTCAAGATGGCAATCGGTAACAACGTCGGCTTTACCTACGCTGACGGTCTGTCCATGCAGGATATCTTCTACTACTCCTATGGCTCCTTCGTCGTAGAGCTTTCCGACGATACCGATGCGGGCATCCTGCTGGGTTATACTACCGAAGAGAAGACCATTGTAGGCGCTTCCAACTGGCCTAACAATAAGGCACTTTCTCTGGACGCTCTCCTTGCGGCTTACGAAGGCAAGCTGGAGGACGTTTATCCCTGCAACATCCGGCAGGGCGGCGACAAGAAGCTGATCTCCTACTCCTACGATGCCAAGTCTCACGCAGCTCCCAAGGTGAAGATCGCCCGTCCTAAGGTTCTGATCCCCGCAGTCCCCGGCACCAACTGTGAGTTTGACACCGCAAAGGTGCTGGCAGCGGCAGGTGCAGATCCCGAGATCATCGTCATCAACAACCTGAGCCAGCAGGGAATTGCCCAGTCTGTGGAATACTTCGCAAAACGGGTAAAGGAGTCCCAGATGATCTTCATCCCCGGCGGCTTCTCCGGCGGCGACGAGCCCGACGGATCGGGTAAGTTCATCACCGCCTTCTTCCGCTCCGGCGCAGTGAAGGAAGCGGTCAACGAGCTGCTGAAGACCCGTGAAGGTCTGATGGGCTGTATCTGTAACGGCTTCCAAGCCCTCATCAAGCTGGGGCTTGTGCCCTACGGTGAGATCGTGGACACCACCGAGTCTGATCCTACCCTGACCTTCAACACCATCGGCCGTCACCAGTCCAGAATCGTGCGCACCCGCATTGCCTCCAACAAATCTCCCTGGTTTGCCAAGACTAAGGTGGGCGAGGTCTACAACGTAGCCATCTCCCACGGCGAGGGCAGATTCTACGCCGACGATGCGTTGATCGCCAAGCTGGCGGCCAACGGTCAGATCCTGACCCAGTACGTAGACTGCGACGGCAAGCCTACCGACGACATCCGCTTCAACCCCAACAACAGTGCGATGGCCATCGAGGGTATCACCTCCCCCGACGGACGTGTATTCGGTAAGATGGGGCACACCGAGCGTTACAACGACGGCCTGTACAAGAACGTAGAGGGCAACTACGATCCCCACATCTTTGAGGCAGCAGTAGAGTATTTTAAGTAATGTGCCGCTTCGCAGCGTGATGTGTACACGCTTCGCTTAGTACGTGATGTTTTCCTCGCCAAGTATTGCTTGGCGAGGAAATTTAAGGAAGTTTTTCGGCGTAGCCGAAAAACATCCACATTTATTCATTTTTCTTTCTTCTTTATTCATTGTTCTTTAGCCATCCGCAGGATGGCGTTAATGAGGTTTATACTATGGCATTCGAATTTGTACGCAAGCTCCCCATCCCTATGGAGACCAAGGAAAAGTATCCCCTGACCATGGATGCGGTAGCTGCGAAAGAAAAACGGGATAGCGAAGTGAAGGCGATCTTTGAAGGAAAGTCCGACAAGCTGCTCTTGATCATCGGTCCTTGCTCGGCTGACCGCGAGGATTCGGTGATGGATTACGTCTATCGCCTGAAGAGAGTACAGGAGCAGGTGGCGGATAAGCTGATCCTGATCCCCCGTATCTATACCAACAAGCCCCGTACCACCGGTGACGGCTACAAGGGTATGGTACACCAGCCCAATCCCGAGGAAAAGCCCGACATCTATCACGGCGTGCTGGCCATCCGTGAGCTCCACTCCCGTGTACTGCGGGAAACCGGTCTGTCCTCGGCAGACGAGATGCTCTATCCCGACAACTATCAGTACCTGTCCGACCTGCTTTCCTACATCGCCATCGGCGCACGCTCGGTGGAGAATCAGGAGCATCGGCTGGTTTCCAGCGGTATCACCATTCCCGTGGGTATGAAAAACCCCACCGGCGGCGATCTGTCGGTCATGATGAACTCCATCACCGCCGCTCAGCACGCCCATACCTTCATTTACCGCGGTTGGGAGGTCAACACCACAGGCAACCCTTACGCGCACGCTATCCTGCGCGGCTACGTGGATGCCCAGGGACATTCTCTGCCGAATTATCATTACGAGGATCTTTGCAAGCTCTACGAGATGTATGCGGCAAAGAATCTGGAGAATATGGCGCTGATCGTGGATGCCAACCACGCAAACTCCGGCAAAAAGCCTCTGGAGCAGGTGCGCATCTGCAAGGAAGTGCTCCACTCCTGCCGCCATAATGCCGACATCAAGAAGATGGTGAAGGGCTTTATGATCGAGAGCTACATCGAGGACGGCGCACAGAAGATCGGCGAGGGCTGCTACGGTAAGTCCATCACCGACCCCTGCCTCGGTTGGGAAAAATCCGAAACGTTGATTTTTGACATTGCGGATTTAATATAAAGTTCATATTCGCGTGCTATAATCGTATACGTATCAGTCTGCTTATCTAAAAAATGGCAAAAAACGACACGATTCGCACTATTTTTGAGGGGGCTGAAAGACGTCCCCTCAAAAGTTCGCATAGAGGCAGACATTTTCCGAAATTCAACAAGGATCGGTAAATCTATGAATCTGAAACTTCCCGCATCTTGCAATCTGTCAAACGAATATATCACGCTGGGCGTGGACATCGGCTCCACCACCGCAAAGATCGTCGCCATCAAGGACGGCGAGGTGGTGTACGATACCTACGAGCGGCACTTCTCCCAGGTGCGTCAGAAAACGCTGGAGATCGTCCGCCGTCTGGAGGGCATCGTGGATCGCCCCGTCAAGCTTGCGATCTCGGGCTCGGCAGGTCTGGGTCTGGCTCGTGTTTGTGATATTCCCTTCGTACAGGAGGTCTTTGCTACCGGAGAGACCGTCCGCCGTCTGGAGCCCGACACCTCGGTGGTCATCGAGCTGGGCGGCGAGGATGCCAAGGTCATCTTCTTCAAAGGCGGCGCCGACGAGCGGATGAACGGCACCTGTGCCGGCGGCACGGGCGCATTCATCGACCAGATGGCCACCCTGATGAACCTCACCGGCGACGAAATGGACGCGCTTTCTCTTCTGCATAAGCGGATCTATCCCATTGCTTCCCGTTGCGGCGTGTTTGCCAAGTCGGATATCCAGCCTCTACTCAATCAGGGCGCATCCAAGGCCGATATTGCCGCTTCCATTTACGCTGCCGTGGTGAATCAGACCATCGCAGGTCTGGCACAGGGCAGACGCATCGAGGGCAAGGTCATGTTTCTGGGCGGTCCTCTCTCCTTCAATAAAGGACTGCAGAACGCCTTCGTGGATGCTCTCAAGCTCTCCGAGGAGGACGCCGTCTTCCCCGAATACGCCCGTCTGGCAGTTGCCATCGGTGCGGCGCTGTACGCATCGGGACAGGCAAGCGTGTTCACCTACGACGAGCTGGTGAGCAAGCTGGAGAGTGCTACCAACATCAAGGTGTCCCGTGCGCATCTTCCTCCTCTGTTCAAGACCGAGGCGGAGCTGGCCGTGTTCCGCAAGCGCCATTCCAGGGCGTCCTCCCGCAAGATCGATCCCGCTACATACTCGGGCAACGCCTATCTGGGCATCGACTGCGGCTCCACCACCACCAAGCTGGTGCTGATCTCCGAGGATTGCGGCATTCTTTACGAATATTATCACTCCAATCAGGGGAATCCCGTGGAGATCGTTCGGGAACAGCTGGGCGAGATCTATGATATCTGCGGCGATCATATCACGATCGCAGGCTCCGCCGTCACAGGCTACGGGGAGGAGCTGATCCGTCACGCCTTCCACGTGGATCACGGTCTGGTAGAGACCATCGCCCACTTTACTGCCGCTAAATATTACGATCCCAAGGTGGACTTCATCCTGGACATCGGCGGACAGGACATCAAGTGCTTCAAGATCCGCTCCGGTGCCATCGACTCCATCATGCTCAACGAGGCCTGTTCCTCGGGCTGCGGCTCCTTCGTGGAGACCTTCGCCAGATCCATGAACTACGAGATCGGCGAGTTCAGCAATCTGGGTCTGATGGCCAAGGCTCCCGTGGATCTGGGCTCCCGCTGTACCGTGTTTATGAACTCCTCGGTCAAGGAGGCACAGAAGGACGGCGCATCGGTGGAGGACATTTCCGCAGGCCTGTCCATGAGCGTGGTCAAGAACGCAATTTATAAGGTCATCCGCGCCTCCTCCGCAGAGGATCTGGGCGAGAACATCGTGGTGCAGGGCGGAACCTTCCTGAACGACGCGGTGCTTCGCTCCTTTGAGCTGGAGATCGGCCATCACGTTACCCGTCCCACCATTGCGGGTCTGATGGGTGCTTACGGTGCCGCCCTCTACGCCAAGCAGCAGAAAAAGGCGGAGAGCGGTCTGCTCACTCCTGAGGCATTGCAGAAATTTACGCATACCACCAAGGCAGTCACCTGTCACGCCTGCACCAATCATTGCCGCCTGACCATCAATACCTTCAGCGGCGGTGAAAAGTACATCTCGGGCAATAAGTGCGAGAAGGGCGCAGGACTGAAGGTGGACGAAAGCCGTGCGCTGCCCAATCTCCACGCCTACAAGCGGGACAAGTTCGCCGCCATCGCAGGCAGTATGGAGGACAAGGGCGAGAAGCTCACCATCGGTCTGCCGTTGGCACTGGGAATGTACGAGCTGGCTCCCTTCTGGAAGACGATCTTCGAAAAGCTGGGTTTCCACGTGATCACCTCCGGCTTTGGCAACCGCAGACTGTACGCCAAGGGGCAGTATTCCATCCCCTCGGATACCGCCTGCTATCCCGCTAAGCTGATGCACGGTCATATGGAGACGCTGGTAGAGAAGGGTGTGGACGTGATCTTCTATCCCTGCCTCTCTTATAATATGGATGAAAAGGTCGCAGACAACCACTACAACTGTCCCGTGGTGGCCTACTACTCCGAGCTGCTGTCTCACAACATGGACAGCATCCAAAACACGAAATTCCTCTATCCGTATCTGAATATCAACTCCGACAAGGAGCTGTCTGCCGAGCTTTGCCAGGTCTTCAAGGACGAGATGGGCATCGAGTTCTCCAAAAAGCAGATGATCTCCGCAGTGGTGGCAGGCCGTGCCGCTTACACCGAGTGGATGGCCGACATCCGTCGGGAGGGCGAGCGCGCCGTGGCATTTGCCAGAGAAAACGGCTATAAGATCATGATCCTGGCGGGCAGACCCTATCACATCGACCCCGAGGTTGGTCACGGCATCGACAAGCTGGCCACCAATCTGGGCTTTGCGGTGGTCACCGAGGACAGCATCGACACGCTCCTGAAGCCTGCCGATGTGGACGTGCTCAACCAGTGGACCTACCACGCCCGACTCTATGGCTGTGCGGAGTACGCCTGCAAGAATCCCGACGTGAATCTGGTGCAGCTGGTCTCCTTCGGCTGCGGTCTGGACGCCATCACCACCGACGAGGTGCGTGCGATTCTGGAGGAAAAGGGCAAGCTCTACACCCAGATCAAGATCGACGAGATCACCAATCTGGGCGCAGTCACCATCCGTCTGCGCTCTCTGCTGGGCGCGCTGGAGCAGACCGAGCAGAATCCCGATCTGACTACATCTGAGGAGGTGATTTGATGTCCGCGCGCGTTGAACGGATCATTTTCACCGAAGAAATGAAGCGGGAATACACCATTCTGATTCCCACGATGCTGCCCATGCATTTCAAGATCATCCAGTCCATCTTCAACCACAACGGTTACAAGACGGTGTTGCTGGAGAATATGGGCGACGAAGTGAAGCAGTGCGGGCTTCGCTACGTCCACAACGATACCTGCTATCCCGCACTGCTGGTCATCGGGCAGTTCATCGACGCCCTGAACAGCGGAGCCTACGATCCTCACAAGGTGGCTCTGCTGATCACCCAGACCGGCGGCGGATGCCGAGCATCCAACTATCTCTCCCTCCTGCGCAAGGCACTTGCCAAGGCGGGCTACGATTACATTCCAGTTCTGTCCCTGAACTTCTCGGGCCTTGAAAAGAATCCCGGCTTCAAGCTGACGATCCCTATGCTGATCAAGGCGGTGCACGGCGTGCTGCTGGGCGATCTGATGATGCTCCTGCACAATCAGGTGCGCTCCTACGAGAAGGTGCCCGGCACCTCCCAGGCGCTGTGCGACCGATGGACCGAGAAGCTGGCCGATCTGATGGCCAAAAAGCGGATCCCCTACAAGACCATCAAAAAGACATACGTGGAGATCCTGAAGGATTTCGACGCCATCGAGCGCGGCCCCCGCAATAAGGTGCGGGTGGGCATCGTAGGCGAGATCTTCGTGAAGTTCTCTCCGCTGGGCAACAACCATCTGGAGGATTTTCTGGTGTCCGAGAACGCCGAGGTGGTACTGCCCGGTCTGATGGACTTCCTCCTGTACTGCGTCTACAACGGCATCGTGGACCACAAGCTCTACGGCACCGGCAAGCTGTATGCCACCGCTTGCCGTATTCTGGACAAGTATCTGCTGAACAAGCAGAAGGATCTGATCCGGATCATCGAGAAAAACAGCAGCTTCTCCCCCATGACTCCCTTCGACCACACCCGCACCCTCACCAAGGGTTACATCGGTCTGGGCGCAAAGAAGGGCGAGGGCTGGCTCCTCACCGCCGAGATGCTGGAGCTGATCGAGCAGGGTGTCCACAACATCGTCTGCACCCAGCCCTTCGGTTGTCTGCCCAATCATATCATGGGCAAGGGCATGATGAAGCC
The DNA here is from genome assembly GCA_017453085.1 of Clostridia bacterium. GTDB lineage: Bacteria > Bacillota > Clostridia > Oscillospirales > CAG-272 > CAKSQF01. The sequence continues at coordinate 1,820 of JAFTKV010000250.1, read as the reverse complement.
AATCAAGGAGAATCATCCCGGCGTCAACATCGTTGCCATCGACTACGACCCGGGTGCTACCAAGATCAACCAGGAAAACCGCATCAAGCTCATGCTGGCTAACGCCAACAGGGAAGTGTAACAGAACAATCATATGGAGACAACTATGGAGAAGATCAAACTCATCACCGATTCTGCGTCCGACATTACCTTGGAGCAGGAGCGGGAAAATGACATTACGGTACTGAATTACAGCTTCCTGCTGGATGAGAAGCCCTACGAGAGTCGGGTGGATCTTGACAACGAGGAGTTCTACCGCCTGCTGGAGAGCGCGGCCTCTCTGCCCTCTACCTCCCAGATCACGGTCTTCCGCTTTGCGGAGCTGTATGAGGAGGCTGCGGCGGCAGGCTATACCGATCTGATCGTGACTCTGATCAATCGGGACGCTTCCGCCACTTACGGCAACGCAGAGGCGGCCAGAGAGCAGTTCTACGAGGCGCATCCCGAATATCGGGATCACTTTTGCATACGCCTGATCGACAGCCGCACCTATACCATGGGCTACGGCTACGCGGTGCTAGCGGCGGCAGAGCTGGTGAGGGAAGGGAAGTCCGCCGATGAGGTGGAGGCCTTCATCCGTGACTGGCTGTCCCACGTGCTGATCTATTTTGCCCCCTACACCCTCAAATACGCCAAGAAATCCGGACGGATCCCCGGAGCTGTTGCCGTGGTGGGAGAGGCGCTGGGCATCAAGCCCATCATGCGCATCTGTGACCATAAGATCGACAACAGCGAAATGATCCGCGGCGACAAAAAGCTGATCCCCAAGATCACCGAAAAGGTGCTGGCCGAGATTGAACCCGGCACTCCCTACATCATTTTGAACGGAAACAACCCCGCCGACGGCGACCGTTTGGCAGAGCTTTTGTCCGATGCACTGGGATATGCCCCCGTTTTGCGCACGGAAATCGGCTCGATCATCGCTTCTCACGCCGGTCCGAAGGTCGTTGGAGCGGTTTTTCGGTCGAAAAATGCGAATTATTGAAAATGTTGAGCAGTAAACTATCGGAAGGGCTTGACAAAACGGTTTTTTTGTGCTAAAATACTTCTGTGTGAATAATGATCTAAAGGAGTTATATCCATGAAAGACGAGCAGAACGTAAAAGAAGCGTCCCCTGTCACTATTGATGGCGCCACCTATGCTAGCATGGTGGTATCCGCCGCAAATTCCATTCACAATCAAAAAGAAGCAATCAACGAACTCAACGTATTCCCCGTCCCCGACGGTGATACCGGTATCAACATGAGTATGACCATGTCTCCCGCGGCAGAGCTGGCTGATTACAGCGGCTCTATCTCCGAGTGTGCGGACAAGGTTGCATCCAGCCTGCTTCGTGCTGCACGCGGTAATTCCGGCGTCATTCTGTCGCTGTTCTTCCGCGGTATCGCAAAGGGCTTTGCCGGCAAGGATTCGGTTAATTCCGTAGATATCCTGCAGGCGTTTGAGATGGGTGTCGCCGAGGCTTACAAGGCTGTACAGCATCCTACCGAGGGTACTATCCTCACCGTAATGCGTGCCAGCGTAGAAACTGCTCTGGAGCATGCCTCCAACCGCGAGTACGAGGTTGACAACCTATTCGACTATATGGTCGAGGTTGCCGAGCACACTCTGGAGGAAACTCCCGAGATGCTGCCCGTGCTCAAGCAGGCAAACGTGGTGGACGCAGGCGGCGCAGGCTTCGTTGCCATTCTGGAGGGTATGCGCGCAGCTCTGAAGAACCAGCCCGTTGAGGCGGTGGATAAGGTAAGCGCTCCCGCAACTGCAAAGAAGGCCAATTTTG
>JAFTKV010000249.1 GCA_017453085.1 Clostridia bacterium | reverse complement strand
TGCTGGAGTCCACCGCCTTTTCCACCACGTCGGTGGGGACGTAGTCGGCTCCGCACCATGCGGACTGTCCCAGAGCGAACAGCTCGTTAAAGCCAACCTGCAGATAGAAGCGACCGGTCTGCGACAGCTCGGCAGCATCGGGACACTTGATCATGTCCTGGCTGTCCGCCTTCTCCTGTACCTTCAGACAAACGCGGAACTTACTGTTACTCCAGATCTGATCGTCCACCACGCCGCTGGGCTTCTGGGTTGCCAGAATCAGGTGCACGCCCAGGCTTCGACCGATACGGGCTGCGGAGATCAGCTGCTCCATAAACTCGGGCTGCTGGGTCTTCAGCTCGGCGAACTCGTCGGAAATGATGAAGAGGTGGGGCAGCGGCTCGGAAACGATCTTTTCCCGATACAGCTGCTGATATTTGTAAATATCCATGGTACCCTCTCCGGATACCTTCCGCGCCTCGTTGAAGATGGCCTGTCTGCGGCGCAGCTCACTCTGGATCGACACCAGAGATCGCTTGATGGCGGCACCGTCCAGGTTCGTGATGGTGCCCGCCAGATGGGGAAGCTTGATGCCTCGGTCGGGATCCTCAAAGGCACCTGCAAGGCCACCGCCCTTATAGTCGATCAGGATAAACGCCACTTCGTTGGGATGGTAGTTCACCGCCAGCGAAAGAATATAAGTAATGATAAATTCCGACTTACCCGAGCCGGTCATACCTGCCACCAGACCGTGAGGGCCGTGGTACTTTTCATGCAGGTCCAGCATGAAATCGTCGCCGTCTACGCCCACGCCGATGGGAGTCTGCAGGGTCTTGGTGGGATTGTTCTCTTTCCAACGGGTCAGAGAGTTCAGATGCTCCACCTTGCCTACCCGGAACATTTCCAGGAAGGTGATCATCGTCGGCAGCGTGAACTTTTCGCTGGACAGATCCAGCTCGATATTGGCAACTGCCGCTGCCGCCTCCATCAGCCCCTGCTCATTGACCTTTTCCGCACGGAAATCAATGGATTTGCCGGTGGTATCGTCCCTGTCAAACAGCTTGGACTGTTCACCGCTGATCTGTACGACGGTCTTGGTCTCCTTGGGGAAGTCGCTGAACATATCGCCAACGATCAGGGCGGTAAAGCCCACGTTCGCCTTCCGATCCAGCAGCTGCGTCAGTGCATCGCACTTCTTGTTCAGCTTGCGGCTGGTGGAGATATAGACATAATACGGAACGTCGTCGGGATATCCGCCATCCCCATCGCCTGCCTGACGGGGGAGAACCTCCTTCTCCAGATAGGCGGAGAGCTCCTTGACCTCGTCTGCATTGGTCGCCAGGAAGCGAACCGTGCGATCCTCGTTCCAGAAGTGAGGAACGTATTTCACGAACTCCCACTGTGCGGCCTCCGATTCCTCGGTCACCAGCATAAGCTTCAGCTCGTCGTAGCTGTGGAGAGCGATCATCTGCAAAATCAGCGATTTCAGCGTGTCGTAGGTGTCACGCCGTTCGCCGTAAAAGCCTACCGCCGTATTCTCGGTAAGCGAGATGCCGATGGGCACGCCGATCAGCTCCTTGGGCGACTCCGCCAATGCCAGCATAGCATTTTGCAGCGTGTCGTCGTCCATGGTGAACTGCTTTTCCTGATACTTCACCTCGGCGTCCATAGGCAGATTGCCAAGTCCCAGGCGAAGCCGCAAAAAGTCGTTCTGTCCGATGATCCGCTCCCACAGGCCGGGCTTTTTCTGCACGATCCGACGGGCACATTCCTCCTGCAAAACCACGTTGGAGTGGAGGATATCGCTCTGCTTTTTGGCAACGCCCTTGATCTTATCGCCGATCTCGTTCAGATAGGCAAGATATTTTTCGCGGCGGCGTTTTTCGTTTTTGATCCGCGCCTTTTTCTCGTATTGCTTGGTCAAAATCGGCCAGAGCACGGTTCCCAGCAGCATGCTCACCGACATGACCAACGTCGGCATCGCCTGCATGATATCTCCGCCCGAGGACAGCACGTTGGACAAGGTCAGCATACCGGTGCTGACCGAGGTCATCGCCATCGTCAGGGACGGACCCAGCATCAGAGCCAGCGGAACGGTGTCCAGCTTCTGCAGAGGAGGTGGCGGATCGATCTTGATCTCCTCGTGCTCTACCTCCCGATGGAAGCGGGGGGAGCGGAAGAAGAACTGCTTTTCGGGCAGCTCCGGCTCCTCCGGATTTTCCACCGCCTTCTGAGGGCGGAAGAGGGCCAGTGCCGCGGATTTGATCTTTAGCTTTTCGTCCGGATTGTTCACCGCCAGATAATTGCTGCCGATGACGATCTTCAGACCCATGATGTAGATGAAGTCGCCCGGCTTCAGCGGCTGCTCGGTTATCCGGAATCCGTTGACGTACGTACCGTTGCGGCTTCCCGTATCGGCGATGGACCAGGATCTTCCGTCAAAGCTCAGCCTTGCGTGATGGGTCGATACGTAGTGATTGTCGTATCGCAGATGATTCTGCTCATCGCGGCCGATGGTCAGCACGGTTGGCTCGGTCACCACGATCTTGGTCAGGGTCTGACGGGTATGATCGGTTCCTTCGGTGAACAGGATCACCTTTTCATCCGAATCCTGAATCTTCAGATTCAGAAGGCAGGAGCCATCCAGCGCAAGGTCGCTGACCCCCATTCCCTTGGCATCGAAAACGGTAACCTGTTTGTTCCCTTTCAGATGCCAGACATCGTTGATCGCCTCGATGCTGACCAGCCGACGCAGGCGACCCTTGTCATCCAGGTCGGTCAGCCAATACTGCCCCTTGATCTTGGGAGGTAGGGTGAGGCTGAACATTTGCTTGGATTTTATCAGATTAACGATCATGCGCTGTCTCCTCTCCGGTGTTAAGTTGATATTCCAACAGCAGGATCTGTTCTACCACGTTGGGATATTTTTGGGCAATTTTCTTTTTGCCCCTATCGAAGTCATTATTACATTTGAAGAAAAACACGATCGCCAGGAACTGCGTCCAGGTCATCGGCTGCAGCCCTCTCTCGATCAGAGAGATCATCTGGCGGCTGATGCCCACCTTTTCTGCCAGCTGCGTCTGAGACACGCCAAGGTCCTTGCGCAGATGGGGGAGTGCCCGAGACAGGATGGAGATCATTTTGACTTGTTCTTCGCTGAGTTTGTATTCTGCCATATTCATTTCCCTTTCATCGGGGAGTCAAATTTGCCAAAGCTGTTCCCAAAACGGAACGGTTCGTCCGTTTTTTTCGATCCGATTCTACATTTTTC
>JAFTKV010000248.1 GCA_017453085.1 Clostridia bacterium | reverse complement strand
GCGGACTTCAAAGGATCCGAGGTCATGGAGCTGGCAGAGGAGCTGACCGATTCAACGGGCGAGACCTACTACGGCTTTTCCGATGAGACGCGCAAAAAGTACGGTCTGGGCTACGACGAGCTGGCGTATGCCATGAACTATAACTATCAGGGCATTGATAATTACGTTTACTTCAGTAAGCTGATGGAGGATTCCTACTATTACGCTTACTCGGTTACCTTCAACACCATCTGCAAGGTCACCCTGGAGGATGCCTACTTCCTTCAGTGGGAGGATCAGGCGTTCATTATGAACCAGCTGGTCTATCTGGGCATTGACAAGTGCGACTCTGTCAAGGTCAGCGGCAGCTTCTTCGATCTGGGCGTCGCAGGAGCCGGCAGAGAAGGTCTGCAGAAAATCGACGAGACCTATCAGCTTACCGGTACCGGCACCAATCTGGTGATCAAGACCGCCGACGGCAAGACCCTGAACACCACCGAGTTTAGAGAGTTCTATCAGGTGCTGATCAGCGTGGCCAACCGCGGCAAGGTCAGCGAAGAGGATGCCAAGGCGGCAATGGAAAAGGCTCCCGTGGCTTCCTTTGAGGTATCCACCCGCCGCAGAGTTGCGTACAAGGTGGACGAAAACGGCGTTTCTACCGGTGAAGAGGATTACGTGCTGGAAAGCGTAACCAAGAAGTATCGCTTCTACACCCTCACCGAGGGCAGACTCTTCTGCACCATCGAGGATATCAACGAAAAGGGCGAGTCTGCCGGTGAAGTGGGCAGCTTCTACGTCCTCTCCTCCCGTCTGGATCAGGTATTTGCCGCAACGCAGGATCTGCGGGACGGCCTGGACGTGGACGAGCATCAGAGATATTGATTGACAACCGAAAGGAGGCGCCACCATGCGCATTCGATCCATCGCAAAGATCACGGCACTGCTGCTCTCTGCGTTGCTGGCACTCTGTGGGCTGGCAGGCTGCTCCGATGCGGCTGCAACGGTGGGAGAGCAGGACGTCTCCGCCGATCTGCTTCGCTATTTTACCTTGAATTACCGTGACGATCTGGGCTATACCGACGAGGAATACGCCGCCGACCCTGCCAAGGGCGAGGAGCTGGAGGCTCTGGTGCACGAAGCACTCCGCGAGGTGATGACCTACCGTGCGCTGGCAGAGGAGTTTGATCTGGAGCTTTCCGAAGAGGAAGAGGCCGGCATTCAGACCTCGCTGGACAGCCTGCGGGAGCAGTACGCCGACGACGAGGAGTATCAGGAGGCGATGAAGGCGGAAAATCTCACCGAGGAAGCCTATCGGGAGCTGACCACGCTGCAGCTGCTGGCGCAGAAGGTCTACGAGTATCTCACCTCCCCGCGGCACAATATCATTGCATCCGACGACGCTACCGTTGACGGCGATATTGCGGCAGGCAATTTCTTCTCGGCAGAGTATTTGTATATCTACTATTCCGAGACCGACAAGGATGAAAAGATCGCGTTCGCCGATACGCTGTATCAGGCTTTGCAAAGCGGCAGCTCCATGCGGGAGCTGGACGATCAGTACGCCGCCGAGTACGGTCTGGCTATGGATTACGTAGAGTTGGGTGCATTCACCTACACGCAGCAGGAGGAGGGGTTCGAACAGCTGATCCTTTCTCTGAAGGAAGGGCAGTGTGCAGCCCCCGTGGTGCGGGGAGACGGCATCCTCATTGCCCGCCGACAGGCGTTGTCGATGGACTACGTAGAGGAGCACTACAGTGACGTGGTGCAAAGCTACAAGGAGCGGGAATTTGCTTACTACATCCGTCGCTACGGCGAGGGGCTGGAGATCACCTACCACGGCGATTTCGAAAATCAAAAGCTTTGGGAAATTCAATAACGATCCAAAAAAGAGACTCTGCGGAGTCTCTTTTTGTTCCGGCGAAAATTTTTACAAATATTATTGAAATCGCGTGAGTAAAACGGACGTGTCATTCGTTATATAGGTAAACGGGAAATAATGCCTGCATAGTTGACAGACAGTAATATCTGTGCTATAATGAAGTTGAAGTAAACTGTGCTGAATTCACCCCAAAGGAGGAACCACCATGAAACTGACCCGAACGATCACTATACTGTTGCTGACCGGGCTTTTGCTCCCTACGCTTGCCGCTTGTGGCTCGAGTGGGGAAATCAGCGTAACGGCAGCATTACAGTCCACCACTACCACCACTGCCACCCCAACCGCTCCTCCCGTGACAACTGCGGGCGTTCCCGAACGCGAATATCCTGCAGTGCAACCGTTGGATACGGTTAATTTTGCGAAAGAAGGCTTCGAAGGGGATGGATTGATCGTAAGTGTAGGTTACGTGGAGGGAACAAAAGGAACGTATACTCGACGTTCGTTGCAAGCGGATGAACAACTGTATGAGAGTATTGATCAAAAAACCCTTGAACGGAATCAGCTTTTGTCTCAACAGACGGGCTTGCAGCTGAAAGTCGCCCCGGTGACCTATTCGTATACAGGGATGGAAACCACATTGGGTACGGATCTGATGGCAGGCGAGTCTGAGTATGATATATTGGCAGGCAGTCAGCTGCATTCGCTGGGTATGGCGACGAAGGGGTATCTCTTGAATCTGGCCGAGCTGGATGCAATGAATGCAAACTATATTAATTTGTCTGCAAGCTATTGGGCTCCCGATTACAATGCGGCGATCAATTCTCAAGGAGCATACTACTGGATAACGGGAGATATTTCCCTGCGCTATCTGAACGGTATGTATTGCACTTTGGTCAATACCCGTCTTTATCAAGATAATCTCGAACGTGAGTACGGTTCGATTTACCGTATCGTTCGGGAAGGCAAATGGACGATCGATCTGATGATCGAAATGGTAACGCAGTTTTATGTTGACGGCGGTAATGCTTCGGGAAGACCGGATATGTATGATACCTTCGGCTTTGGCTATGAAAAGAATGAAATCATCGATGCGCTGGCAATGGGAATGAACGCGCGGTTTACCTCGGTCGATCCGGAATCGGGAGAGATCAGTATTGCTGTAAAAACCGAGCATAATAAAGACGTGGCTTCCAAGTTGAAAGAAATAGCAGACATTGAAGAAGGCACCTATTGCTATTACGATAGTGATTCTGGAGTATTGATGAAATCGTTTGCCGCTGATAAACTGTTGTATGCTGTCAATCCGCTGTATCAGATCGAAGAATATCTGTATAATATGG
>JAFTKV010000247.1 GCA_017453085.1 Clostridia bacterium | reverse complement strand
TATCCGAGTCTTGCGCCCGAATCGGCGGTCTTTATCTGAGTGAGCGACGCCGAATTAAAGGAAATCCAAGTACAGTCGTCAAGAAGTCCGTACTTCTCTACCACGCCAACGAGCTGCTCCGTAAAGCGGTGGATTACCTCAAGGTTGGCTTCAACGGCGTGAACTTCACCGAGTTCTACAACTACCTCTTGATGGGTCCCGGCGTTGCAGACCCCTATATGTGCCTGGCGGATTTCGACTCCTACTGCAAGGCACACGATCGCCTGCTGTCCGATTACGCCAATCATGACGTTTGGGCGAAGAAGTCGCTGATGAACGTGGCCTCCGCCGGTGTCTTCGCCGCCGACCGCTCCATCCGCGACTATGCCGAGAACATCTGGCACATCAAGCCTATTCTGGAAAAGAATAATTGACTAAGGGCTCTGCCCTTGGAACCCGCCAAAGAACCTTTTTCAAAAGGTTCTTTGGAAACTCCAAAACTTCTGAAAAGCCCGCAAATTCTTGCGGGCTAATGGGGTTTTGAAGCAAATCCCTGCAAAATGACGTAGTCATTTTGCTTTAAGAAAGTTTTTGAAAGGTTTGGAAAACTTTTTTCAAAAAGTTTTCCAAGTCCCGTTCCCCATGATTACACTGACTAAAACTGCCACGCACACGCCTGAAGCCGATCTGTTTGGGGCATTTGACAATCGGGAGGTGCTGACCTTCAACCTCACCGCACTCCGCGAAGAGGGCATCTCCGATCCCGTAATGGAGATCTACCGGGACGATGACGGTGTCACCCTTCGCTATCCCTTCACCTGGATAGGAAGCGACTTTGTCAACGATTACTACGCCCTGATGCTGCCCACTCTCACGCTTTGCGCAGAGGGAGAGGAAAGCGGTCTGTTCTGGTACACCGTCCGCTTCACCTCGCCGAAGGGCAAGCGACGGCTGTCGAAAAATCCCCACTCCTATGCGCCCGTGATTGCGCCTGCGGATTGGGGCTATTCTGCGTTCCAGCTGACCGTGTATGAGTACGGCAAGGATGCGCCCGACAGCTTCGCCGGCGGCATGATGTACCACATCTTTGTGGATCGCTTTGCAAAAGGCGGCGAAGTGTCGGTGCGGGAGGACGCCATCCTCGAGGAGGATTGGTACGGCGGTATTCCCCAGTTTGCCGACCGTCCGGGCGGATTTGTTGCCAACAATCTCTTCTTCGGCGGCACCCTCTGGGGCGTTGCGGAGAAACTGGACTATCTTGCCTCGCTGGGTGTGACGGTGCTCTACCTGTCCCCCATTTTCGAGGCCTACTCCAACCACAAATACGACACCGGCGACTATCGTAAGGTAGACGAGATGTTCGGCGGCGACGAGGCCTTCGATCATCTCATCGCCGAAGCCCACAAGCGGGGGATCAAGGTCATCCTGGACGGCGTGTTCAATCACACCGGCTCGGACAGCCGCTACTTCAACCGCGAGGGTCGCTACGACACGTTGGGCGCATATCAGTCCAAGGAGTCGCCCTACTACGATTGGTTCGATTTCGAGGACTATCCCGACACCTATCGCTGCTGGTGGGGGATCGAGATCCTGCCTGCGGTGACTACCAAGCATCCCGCCTATCGCAAGTTTATCTGCGGCGAGGATGGGGTCATCCGCCATTATCTCCGCCGAGGGGCGGACGGCTGGCGGCTGGACGTTGCAGACGAGCTGGATCGGACGCTGCTGGAGGACATCTATCACGCCGCCCACGCCGAAAAGCCCGACGCACCCATCTACGGTGAGGTTTGGGAGGATGCCTCCAACAAGATCGCATACTCCACCCGTCGCCGCTACTTCCGCGGTCACGGGCTGGATGCGGTGATGAATTATCCCCTCAAGGAAGGGGTCATCGACTTTATCCGTACCGGTTGCAAGGAGAAGCTCTTTGAAGCCACCGCAGGGCTATACGCCCACTATCCCAAGGCCACCAGCGATCTGCTGATGAACTTCCTTGGCACCCACGATACCGAGCGTGTGCTCACCGTGCTTTCGGGCATCGGCGAGGAGGGCAGATCCAATGCAGAGCTGGCCACCGCCAAGCTGCCTGCCGATGTCCGTGCCCGTGCCATTGAGCTGTTGAAGCTGGCGTTCACCCTGTCGGCCACCCTCCCCGGCATCCCCTGCGTCTACTACGGCGACGAGGCCGGCATGGAGGGCTACCACGATCCCTTCAATCGGATGCCCTATCCGTGGGGCAGGGAAGAGGCGAGCCTGGTTGCCCACTACGCCGCCATCGGCAAGCTCCGTGCAGAGCACCGCACCCTTTTTGGAAAGGGCTACCTCCGTGTAAGAGAGGACACCCCCGAAGGCGTCTTCGCCTTTGAGCGTTGGTGGGATGGCGAGCGCATTCTCGTTGCGGTCAACCGCTCGCAGGGGAGCTGGAGCGATCCCGCCCTTGCCGGTGAAGTATGGTTCTCCGCACCGAGCAGCACCCCCGTGAGCGGTACGCTCCCCCCCGACACCGCCGTTGTGGTGAAGGTTTAATCTATATGGGGCTCTGCCCCATCCCCCGATCGCTTTCTTGAAAGAAAGCGACGCAAAGAACTTCTGAAAAAGCCCGCAAATACTTGCGGGCTGAAATTTTCTGCATTTTACCGTAGGGCGGGGGCTTGCTCCCGCCGTGCAAAACAAACGGTTTTACCGGCGCAAATCGTCTATGAGCGGTGGTAGCAAGCCCCCCGCTCTACGTGTGAAATTCACCTCAAATATTCCTCTGCTTCCAGATTCCATCCTCGAACCAATGATAGTTCTCGGACAGCTCGTCTTGCTCGAACACCTCGTACATTCCGGCAAATCCGTCTGCCAGCGTGTAGTTTGGCAGCTCGTCTTTACGAATCCAAAAGACCTCTCCCTCGTCGGAGGCCTTCAGCTCTCCCGAGAAGGTCTCGGTTTTATAGAGAAAGACGATATAGCGATACTCGCCGCCCTTCTGCGTCCATTGCTTGACACCGCATAGCCGCAGATTGGAAACGACCAGCCCCGTCTCCTCCCGCACCTCGCGGATGGTGGATTCCACGAAGGATTCCCCCGGCTCTACGTGACCGCCGGGAAAGGTGATCCCCGGCCAGTTGGGGTCTTTCCGATCCTGCACAAGGATGCGCTCGCCGTCCACGATCATACACATATTGGTGAGAATACAGGTTTCTTTGCGTGCCATAGTGGTACTCCTTTTTGTTTTGGGGCTCTCCCCTATCTTCCTTGGCTGTTTCCTTGGTGGGGCTTTGCTATTTTGTAGCGTGGCAAGTACTTGCCACGCTTTATAAAAGTTCTTGGGAGAGTTTGGGAACCCTTCTTTCAAGAAGGGTTCCCAAGGCGTTCCTCTTATTCGCTCTTAAACAGCTCGGATGCGGTGGTAGTGAGGCCTGCCAGACCCTGGAGATTGCTGGGGATGATGATCTTGGTAGCCTTACCGTCGGCGACCTTTTCCATAGCCTCCAGCGACTTGATAGCCAGCACCTGCTGACTGGGAGCGGCCTCGTTGATCATACGGATACCCTCGGCGGTAGCAGTCTGCACCTTCAGGATAGCTTCTGCTTCACCTTCTGCAGCTGCGATCTTTGCCTGCTTTTCAGCCTCGGCAGCCAGAATCTTCGCCTGCTTGTCGGCCTCAGCGGCAAGGATCTTGGATTCCTTCTGACCTTCGGCAATCAGGATAGCGGACTTCTTTTCACCCTCGGCCTTGAGGATCGCCTCACGGCGCTCACGCTCAGCCTTCATCTGCTTTTCCATGGCGTCCTGGATCTCACGGGGAGGCATGATGTTCTTCAATTCCACACGGGTCACCTTGATGCCCCAAGGGTCGGTCGCCTCGTCCAGAATGGCGCGCATCTTCACGTTGACCACGTCACGGGAGGTCAGAGTAGCATCCAGCTCCAGCTCGCCGATCAGATTACGCAGGGTGGTAGCGGTGAGGTTTTCAATCGCCGCCATGGGGTTGGCGTGACCGTAGGCATAGAGCTTGCAGTCGGTGATCTGATAGAACACAACTGCGTCGATCTGCATCTTTACGTTATCTTTGGTGATAACCGGCTGAGGAGGGAAGTCGGCAACCTGTTCCATCAGCACAATGTTTTTCGCAATGCGCTGGAAGAAGGGGATCTTCCAATGGAGACCGGTGCCCCAAGTCTTCTGATAGCTGCCCAGCCATTCGATGACTGCGGCATGACCCTGCGGAACGATCTTGAAGCTGGCGATGATGACGATCAGCAGAATGGCGGCAATGGCGATCAACGCGATCACAAGAGGGCTTACGTTTGTGCTTGCGGTGTCGGCAAGCAGGGAGGGGATGAATGTCATAATGCGTCCTTTCTCGGGGATTTCCCGAAGTCAAAATTATGGGAACAATCCTAATATTCCCGCCCGACAAGTATTTGTCGGGCATTTTTATAAAAGTTTTTGAAGATTCCAAAGGAACTTTTTTCAAAAAGTTCCTTTGGCGGGATCCAAGGGCAGCGCCCGTGGCAGGGTGCGGGGCAGCGCCCGTGGCAGGGT
>JAFTKV010000246.1 GCA_017453085.1 Clostridia bacterium | reverse complement strand
CGGGATCGCACTGGTGATCCTGATCCGTATGCTGGCAACCCTCTTCCGCTGGAGCCTGCCCAAGCTGAAGGAGCTGGGCAGCGAGCAGTAAATGAAAATATACCTTGACAATATCCGCAGAATTTGCTACAATAAACGTAGTAAATTCTGCGGTTCGCTTTCTCCGAAAGGACGTATTATGAAGGATCATACCATTCACAGCGAGATTCTCTCCACCAAAGCCAATACGCTTCACGCTCTGCGGAGTATGCTGAAGCTTTCTCGCATCGAGGAGATGTATATACTTAGGATCGGCGATTTCTTTGCCGACCGCGAAAGGGTCTGCCGAGAGATCATGGAGCAGTTTGCGGGCTGCCGCATCGTCGTGCGCTCCTCCTCCTCCAACGAGGACAATCTGCGCCGCTCAAATGCGGGGCATTACCGCAGCGTGCTGGACGTGGACTCCGCCGATCTGTCTCAGATCATTGCCTCGGTGGAGGCGGTCATCCACTCCTACCGCAAGGATATCGACGTGCTGGAGCTGGAGCAGGTGCTGATCCAGCGGCAGGCGGAGCGGGTCATCTGCAGCGGCGTGGTCTTCACTCGCGATCTGCAGGGAAACCGCCCGTATTATCTCATTAACTACGACGACGGCGGCGCTACCGACTCGGTCACGGGCGGCAGAGGAGGGAAGACCTTGTGGGTCTCCCGCTCCGCAGAGGTCGAGCGGCTTCCCGCCCCATGGTCGCAGCTGCTGCTGGCCGCGCAGGAGGCGGAGCATATTCTGGAGGGGCTTGCGCTGGACATCGAGTTTGCGGTGGACGCCGACGGTGAGGTGATCCTGTTCCAGATCCGCCCGCTGGTAGCCGGCTACAAGACCGAGAAGATCATGGACGACAGCGAATATTTCGCCCGAAAAGCGGTGATCCGCAAGCATTATCTGTCCATTCCCGGTCTGCTCAAGGATACGATGCTTCTGTCGGACATGGCGTTCTGGAATCCCTCCGAGATCATAGGAGCCAATCCCCGCAGCCTGGACTATTCGCTCTATCGGCGGATCATTACCTCAGGTGCGTGGAACGAGGGTCTGCTCCCTCTGGGCTATCGGCGAGTGGAGGGCGACCTGATGTACCGTTTGGGCAACAAGCCTTACATCAGCCTGGACAAATCCTTCTTTGCGCTCCAGCCGGCGGCACTTTCCGACGAGCTGGCGAAAAAGCTGGCGCAGTTCTACGCCGACAAGCTGCGGAAGAATCTGACTGCCCATGATAAGATCGAGTTTGAGATCGTTTATACCAGCTACGACTTCACTATTGAGGAGCGTAGCCGAGAGCTGCTGGAGGCGGGCTTTACCGAGGAGGAGCGTCGGCTGCTGATTACCGAGCTGAAGAAGCTGACCGACCGCGCTATCGCCGCCCAGAGCAAGCTTTTGACCGAGGATCGCGCGATGCTGGATCGGCTCAACGCACTGCGGGAGCAGACCGAGCAGGCGGCAGAGGGGATGGATCACCACCACATCATCGAGGCGGTCAAAACGCTGTTGGATGCGATTTCCGCATACGGCGTGACCACCTTCGCCCGTCAGGCACGTATGGCTTTTATGGCGCGGGCATTCTGTCTCACCTTGGTGGAGGCAGGCGACTTTACCGAGGATGAAATGGATCGCTTTATGACCTCGGTCAGCACCGTTTCCTCTGAGTTTGAAGCCGATTTCAACGCCTATTCTGCAGGCAGGCTGGATCGTGCCACCTTCGATCGCAAATACGGCCATCTGCGGACGGGCACCTATGATATTCGCACCGACCGCTACGATAAGCTGACCTTCCGTCCCGTATCGGGGCGCAAGCAGGCCTTTCCCGGCAGGCGGGAGAAGTACCGCCTGGAGGAAGCTCGTCTGGCTGCCGCACTATCCCGCGCAAAGATCGACAGCACGCCTGCCGCATTCATGGATTTCCTCACCTGCGCCATCGAGCAGCGAGAGTATTTCAAATTCGAGTTCACCCGTTCCCTCAGTCTGGTGCTGGAGCTGATCCAGAAGCTGGGCGAGCAGCTGCAGATCTCCCGTAACGAGCTGTCCTGGTTGCGTGCAGAGGATCTGAACGAGGTTCCTGCAGGATGTACCGCCTCGGGACTGAAGGTGCTGTGGGAGGAACGTCTTGCCCGCCGTGCCAAAAACTATAAAAAGGATCGCCAGCTGATCCTGCCCGAGGTGGTGCTGTCCCCCGAGAGCCTGGATCTGATCCCGGTCTACGAGGCACGCCCCAACTTCATCACCTCCAAAGCCGCAGAGGGCGAGGTGGTGCTTCTGGAGGAGGAGCGGGACGCAGATCTCACCGATAAGATCGTAGTCGTGCCCAAGGCAGACCCGGGCTACGAGTGGATCTTTGCCAAATCCATCAAGGGCTTTATCACCAAATACGGCGGTGCAGCCTCCCATATGGCGATCCGCTGTGCGGAGTTCGAAATTCCTGCGGCAATCGGTTGCGGCGAGAAGATCTACTCCGAGGTGTCGAAGATGTCCTATCTGCGCATCGACTGCAAGGCGGAGAAGATCGACGAGGGCATTCAGTATCACAATCTTTCTGCGCTGATCACCCAAAGGGAGAGCGTCAACGCCTACGGCTATCCCACCGACGTGCAGGAGGCGGCGTACATGCGCTTCTGCGAGCTCTTGGGTTTTATCCCCAAGCCGGTCTCCAACTACACCAAAAACATCGAAAAGCTCTTCGACAAGAAGCGTGACCTGCTCATCGTGGCAGGCGGAGGTGCGCTGCCGCCCGCAATGTACGATCATCCCCACACCGAGACGGTTCAGCCCAACCGCGACCGCACCGAGGAGAAGCTGATCCGCTACTGCGTGACCCATCAGATCCCCGTGATCGCAATCTGTCGCGGAATGCAGTATATGAACGTGCTGTTTGGCGGAAAGCTCCGCTATCATCCCACTCTTCGGGTAGCGCGTCCCCGTCAGCTGGATCATCCCGTCACGCTGGTGAAGGAGCGGCGCAAGATCTATATCAACAATTTCCCCGAGGACGTGATCTATACCGACGATCTGGCCCCCTGCTTCGAACCGCTGGCGGTGGATGAAGAAAACGACGTGGTGGAGGCTTTCTATTCCGACGATATGAAGATCCTCGCCCTCCAATGGCATCCCGAGCGCCCTTTCCTTACCGCCAACGCAGCCGAGGAGACACGGAAGCTGATCATTGATTTTATGCAGAAGTATATACGATAAGTTTGGCCAATAATGATTGTGCTCGTAGGGCGGGGCTTGCTCCCGCCGTAGCAGACAAACGGCTTTGCCGGTGCGAAAACTTCGAGAGCGGCGGGAGCAAGCCCCCGCCCTACGGAGGTTATGCTCGCCCTCCAATGGCACCCAGAGCGACCCTTCCTCACGGCGAATGCGGCAGAGGAGACGAGGAAGCTGATCATCGACTTTATGCAGAAGTATATACGGTAAGCGAAATAATTTTGAATATGCCTCTTGCATTTTCTTAAAACCTGTGCTATAATACTCCCAGCCGAATACGGCGGACAGTTCGGAACCATCCTGTCCTAAAACAAAACTACGGGCAATCAAGACCAGCAAAGGGTGCCGTAGTGCGCCCTTTTCTTTTGGATTGCCTCCGAAAAGGAGAAAAAATATGCTATTTCAAAATGAACTCTTACTCATTGCTTCGCTGATCTTTCACTTCGGCGCAGTCCTTGTCGCATGGCGCTTCTTCGGGAAGACCGGCCTCTACGCGATGACCGTTTTCTGCACGGTTGCCGTCAATATTGAGGTTTCGGTGCTGGTAAGTGCTTTCGGCATGGAACAGACGTTGGGCAACGTGCTCTTTGCCGCAACCTTCCTGATCACTGACATTCTCAGTGAAAACGAGGGCAAAAAAGCCGCAGACCGAGCGGTAAATCTGGGAATCTTCACGTCTCTTCTCTTCGTGCTCACCTCGCAAAGCTGGCTCCTTTTCGTTCCCGCTGCCGAGGATGGCATTATGGCGGGGATGCGGCAGGTCTTTGCCGGAACGCCTCGGATCATTCTGTCCAGTATGCTGGTCTACGCTGTGACGCAGCGCTTCGACGTGTGTCTCTACCACAAATGGTGGGCGTTTACCGAAAAGAAGTACGGCGACGGCAAGTGCTTTTTGTGGTTGCGCAATAACGGCTCTACGTTGATCTCTCAGCTGCTCAACACCATTCTGTTCAACGTTGCCGCCTTCGGAGGCGTATATCCCGGAAAGGTGCTGTTCTCCATCATCGCATCGGGATACCTCATCTATATCGTCACCTCCCTGTGCGATACTCCCGTGGTTTATATCG
>JAFTKV010000245.1 GCA_017453085.1 Clostridia bacterium | reverse complement strand
CGGTCAGCAAGGGATTCTGATAGTATTCAATCTCCTCGTGTGCAGTCCCGTCGATCTCTGTTGCGGGAACGCCGGAAGGATTGGTCGTCGTAGGTTCATTCATACCTGTGGTCGCACCTGTCGTGCCCTCCTGATCGTTGGATTCGGATTGACAAGCTGCCAGTGTTCCCAACAGCATAATGCTTGTCAAAAGGATAGATATCGCTTTTTTCATAATAGCCTCCGATTGATATAGTAATGACATTTTATCATATTTCCGTAAATATTGCAAGTCATTTTTTTGAAAAATAATCAATTTTTGTATCTTTTTTTGTATAATTTGTTAAAAGCAGATCCCCACCGCAAAGCGATGGGGATCGGTGATCAGTTGAGAGGAGTAATGCTGAAGTTATCGAAGGTGGCGGTGGAGTCGTAAACTCTCACGCCGGCCATACCCTGAATAAAGGGATCAGTGTCGGTGTAGTCGATGTAGAGCTGGTCGTCCACGTAGATCTTGATGTTTGCGCCATCGCAGACAACCTTCATCCGGTAGGTGGTGCCCTTGTTAAAATCGCCCTTGTAAACCTTCAGCTGGGTGGAGCCGTAGCTGAGCTTGGAAAGAATGACGTTATTATTGGAGATTCCTACGTAATAGCCCTGTACCCAGTTAATAGATGCATGACAGTCCGCATCGGTGGGATTGCCCTGCGAATAGGTAGGAGTACGGACGGTGGAGCCGGGATCGGTGGCACGGACGATCACACCGCAGTTGACTGCGCTGCCGGGAGTAACGTCAACCGAAACGGTATAGTTGTTCCAGTTGCGGTCACCGTAGAGTCGCTTACCGGTGGAAGGACTTCCGTTGATGGTCAGTGCGCCGTTTTCTACCTTCCAGCCGCCGTCGGTGTAGGCGTTGCCGTCCTTATCCTTGGAGTAATCTACCTCCAGCGCGGTGACCTCCTCGCTTTGCAGCAGCGTGAACTTGGCAAAGCTTGCAGAACCGCTCTTCAGCTTGAAGGAGACGGTATGCTGTCCCTTCTTCAGGGGAATCCCGTTCACAACGGCGGTAGCAAAGCCCTTGCAGCCTGCCAGCGTGGTTTCTTTAATCAACGTACCGTCCACGTAGATTTCCATAACCGCATTGCTGTTCTTGTCGCCGGTGAAGTACTTGGCGGCAAGATCGTAATTACCGTCGCCGGCAGCTGCAACGCGATAGTTCAGCACGTTGCCTTCCACTGCAACGACTGCGTCGAGCTTGCTCTTGGTAGTCACGGGGAACTTGCCGGTGGTGTAGGAGTTTGCGGGGATCAGACCGTTCAGTTCGGAAAGGCTCTTGTATTCGTCAGCTGTGCCGCGACCGCCAACTGCGCCGGTACCGCCGATAAAGCCAAAGGATGCAGAGGCATTCTGCGCAATATAGCCGATGCCGCCGGAGGGCAGGGCACAATCCTTGATCTTGCCCAGCTCGCGGTCATTCATATAGAAGGTGTAGGTAGTGTCATCCTTTTCTATCTGAATAGTCTGGATGCAATCAAATTTGACCTTTTCCTTAAAGGACTGGATCATCTTCATTTCGGTGACGGTAGTCTCGCCGTTGACGGTGATGGTGACGATCACCTTCTGGGATGCGGGATCAAACAGGCAGGTGCCGAAGTTGTTGGCGTCGGTATAGCTGAAGACCGCGCCCGCCATGCCGCCGTCCGAGATGGAGGAAACGTTATATTCTGCGGTATAGTTATCGGTGAAGCGGTAGTCGGAAACCAGCGTGCTGCCGGCCGAGAGGGTCAGACCTGCACCGCTTTCTACACCACCGGTCAGCGTCCAGCCGTCCAGACTGGAGCCGCTCTTGAAGCGTGCGTACAAATCGGGCATATCGGGGATCTGCTGCTTCTTGAAGGTGGGGCCGGTGATCTCCATGGTAGGACCGTTGAAGACAATGCGATCCACGTTGACGTCACGGTTATAGCCGTTGCCCTTCATGGAGTGATAAACGATGTAATAGCTGTCCAGATCGGGACCCTTAACGGTAGAGCTGTGACCGATGTGGTGAGACTCGGGAGAGGTGTTGACCAGAACGGGCTGATTGTCCTGCGCCTCAAAGGTGAGGGGATTGCTTCTGCCGGATACGTAATTAATCCGATAGGTCAGGCTTTCGAAATGGTTGCCGGTGAAGGTCATGTAATAATAGCCGTCGTGATAGACTACCATGGGACCCTCGGTCCAGCTGTTGCTCATAGAGGTCACACCCAGAGCGGTAGCAAAGGACATCTTGGTGGGGCTGCTCATGGTATACGCCTGGATCGCGTTGCCGCCTGCGGTATAGAAATACCATTTGCCATCATTGTCAATGAATACGGAGCCATCAATGGACATTCCCAGATTACCGGTGGCAGCGGTGAAGGGACCGGTGGGGCTGTCACTGGTAAACACGTAGTGACCGTTTCCGCGCGGTGAGGTGTACATATAAAACGTACCGTTATAATAAAATACCTCGGGAGCGTAACCGCCGTCGGCCTCAGGCTCGTGGGCACAGACGCCCTTGTAGCTCCACTTCACCAGATCTTCGGACTTCCAGCAATGGATGCCTTTGCCGGGGCTGGTGACGTACAGATAATAGGATCCGTTGTAGCGCATGGCAAAGGGGTCACCCAGATTGTAGCCTGTGCCTTGGGAGTCCAGCACGGGGTTAGTATAATAGGAGATATCCTCTGCCTCGGAAAGATCCAGCTCGGTTGCGGGAACCTCGGGAACGGTGGGGGCGGGGGAACTAACCGTTGTAGTCGTGGTATCCTCTGTCGTTGATTCGGAATTGCAGGCAGCAAGGGTGGGGAACAGTAACAATCCTGCAAGCAAAATTGCAATTCGTTTTTTCATAGCTTATGGCTTCCTCCATAGTGATTTTTATACAGTGTAACATATTTTGCTTCAAAATGCAAGAGCAAAAAAGCAATATTGACGAAAAATATATATGAAAACTAATATCTTTGCATCGGTGCTTTGTAAATTATACAATTTTTCTGCTTCAACGAAAGGATTTTTTGTAAAAACCTATTGACAAACAAATAAACGTGTGCTAAAATATATACAACAATCGTTGATATTTACAAGTTATCTTTGTTGACATGTAAATATAACGATTCAATCGACAAGGTCCCTACGACAGAATGGGATAAAATATCATATTTCGGAGGAAATAGTTATGAAAAAACTGTCTCTCGCACTGGCACTGGTGATGGCTCTGGGTGCATTCGCATCTTGTGCAGATCAGACTGCAAACACTACCACCGACGCCGGCGCAAACAATCCTGCTGCTACCACTCCCGCAGCAACCACTACTGGTTCTAAGATTACTCTCCCCCCTCTTCCCAGCACTGACGAGCCCGTTTCCGGCGAGCCCGGCACTGATGAGCTTCCTTATGAAGTCGAAGCATTCCCCAATGCAACCTGCGGCGATCTGGCTCTGGAGGGCTACGAGGCTTGGGGCTACTGGGAAGACGGCGTGAATACCGAGGGCTGGGGTATGTTCGTCTTTACGAACGATACCATGGCATCCGGCAAGCTGACCGCTACCTTTACCGGTGTAGAAGGTTCTCCTTCTGACAGCGGCATCGTATTCGGTATGGAAGAAGACCTGGACGAAATGTACTGGTACTGGGAGAACGGCCCTGCTTACTACATGCTGTTCGTAGCAGACGCAGGTACTCTGTATCTGTCCAAGGTCAATTACAACGGCAGCCCCTGGACCATCTGCGAAGTTACCGCTGATCCTATCCCCGGCTTCGTACATGGCCAGCAGGTTACCATTACCACTGAGTTTGACGGCACCGGCAACATCAAGTGCTACGCAAACGGTGAGCTTCTGATCGACTACACCGATACCGCTCCTCTGACCGGCAACCGTTACGGCGTTCGTGCTGAGATCACCGACGTTACTTACGCAAGCGTTGTTGCTGAGCACAACTAATTCAATCACCGGCACGGTCCTGTGACTGTTACAGAACTGTGATTTGAACGGGACCATACAAACCGTATGGTCCCGTTTTTATTATCAGGAGGTATATATGACGGATCATTTCGAATCTCATATCATTCGGACTCCGCAAGCAGATCTGCAGATCCTGCGGCAGGCGACGGTATTTGCGCCTACCGCGGAAGATCCTACCCCTGCGCTGACCTATCCCCGTATCGTTCGCCTGCAGCATAGCGGTGTTCACAACGGTATTTTGCTGTCCACAGCAGAATCTCTTCACGTGGAAGCATATCTGATTCATCGAAGCGATGATGACGGACGCACCTGGCGTCAGGTGGGCGAGGTAACGTCTCACATTCCCGAATGGATCGCCAATTGGCAGCCTATGCTGTACGAGCTGCCCTGTACGGTGGGTGATATGCCCGCAGGTACGCTGCTGCTGGCAGGCTGCGTCCGCAACCGCCCCACCTCCGAGACGGCGATGTGCATCTATCGGAGCAACGATCTGGGTGCGAGCTGGACGCTCCTTTCCACGGTAGCAGAGGGCGGAGGTTTTTCTCAAACGGGCGGTCTGTCCAAGGGTCTTTGGGAGCCCTTTCTGCTTTGCGACGAGCAGGGAATGCTTTGGTGCTTCTATTCGGACGAGCTGGATGCTGAGCGACACAGTCAGATGCTGGTGTGCCGCAGCTCCACCGACGGTATCCATTGGAGCGAGACCCGTCGGATCGTTGCCTGTGCAGATCCGCACCTGCGACCGGGAATGATCACCGTTACCCGTATGGGAGACGGCAGATATTTCCTTGCATATGAAATGGTAGGAATCCGAAATAATCCCGTCTATGGAAAAACGACAGCCGACCTGTCCGACTGGGGCGACCCCGCCGATCCCGGTGCACGGGTGGAAA
Organism: Clostridia bacterium; assembly: GCA_017453085.1. Classification (GTDB taxonomy): domain Bacteria; phylum Bacillota; class Clostridia; order Oscillospirales; family CAG-272; genus CAKSQF01. The sequence goes on along the minus strand of JAFTKV010000245.1, from coordinate 884 downwards.
CGCCCGAAGGGAAGGGCGTCGGCTCCACACCCTATTGCTGCTGGCTGCCTGCAGGCGGAGATGGTGGCACGCTCATCGTCACCGGAAAGAATCACTCCGGCACGGGCGAGTCCAAAACCGGCACCGATTGGCTGGTCAGCCACGACTTCGGTAAGACCTGGACGGCGGTAGATAATCCGCTTCCGTATACGCCCAACGGTCTGTTCCGTTACGCCTACAGCCCCGGTCTGTTCGCAGCCGAGGATGGCAAGACCCTGTATTACGTGAATGACATCAATTCGGAGGAGGTCCCGTCCAAGGCCAAGATCCAGCTTGCGCTGATCGAGGTTTCGGCCAGGGGCGACTGAGTTAATCCATGAATAGGAGCATGATGATGTTCAAAAAATTCATTTGTTATATTCTGCTGGGCGTGATGCTGTTTGCCGCCGTCGCTTGCGGCAGTGAGCCTGCAGAGACTACCGCTTCGCTATCGGACGTGGCTGATCCTGCCGCAACGGTGGAATACGGCTTTACCGATTGTACGGTAGTGTACGGTGCCTCTGTTAATTCGGACACGACTCTTCGATATGCAGAGCGGGTCAAGACCCAGCTGCGCTCGGCGATCCTGGTGGACGTTCCAATCAGCGACGATTCACAGGCTGCCTCTGCGAAGGAGATCCTCGTGGGCGATACTAACCGTCCCGAAAGTGCCGCTGTCAAGGCCAAGCTGCCTGCCGACGCAGGGCACGCTTACCGCATCGAACTGGTGGGAGACAAGTTCGTGATTGTGGCAACCGACGACGATGCGCTGGATACGGCTGTACAGGTGTTTATCTACGACGTGGTCAAGAAGATCCGCGACACCAAGCTGACACTGGCTGCCGACTATTCCTATGCTGACAGCT
>JAFTKV010000244.1 GCA_017453085.1 Clostridia bacterium | reverse complement strand
GTATAACATCCTGCTGAAGGACTCCAAAAGCTATCCGTATATCAAGGTCAATCTGCAAAAGCCCTATCCTACGGTTGAGTTTACCCGTAAGCGCATCGCGGACGGTGCCAAGTATTTCGGCCCTTATTCGGGTGCTACCGTGGCAGGCTCTATCCTCAAAACGGTGCAGAAGACCTTCTGCTTGCCTACCTGCAAAATGGAATTCCCAAGAGATATCGGAAAGGCGCGCCCCTGCTTGTACAGTCACATCGGGCAGTGCTGCGCCCCCTGCAGCGGGCAGCTTTCCGAGGAAGCATACAGGGAACGGTTCCCCGAGGTGATCTCCTTCCTTCGTGGCAATTATACGGAGGTGAAGAAAAGCCTCACTGAAAAAATGCTGTTCGCCTCCGAGAATCTCCTTTTTGAGACAGCGATGGAGTATCGTGATCGGATCGCCGCGCTGGACAATCTGTGGGAACGGCAAAAGGTAGTGGGCGCTCCCGACGCCGAGTACGACGTGCTGGCGCTGTATTCGGGCGATACCTGCTCTTGCCTTGCGATCTACTACGTGCGCGGAGGAGCGGTCATCGACTCGGACAATCACATTTTTACCGCCGACAAGATCGTGGACGAGAGTGCCATCGTATCCTTTATCGGCGAGCTGTACACCCATCGGGAGTATATACCCAAAACCCTGCTGATCGGATTTCCCGTAGAGGAGGAAAGCCGCACGATGCTGGAGGCTTATCTGTCCGATCATACAGGCTGCAAGGTCAATCTTCGCATTCCTCAAAAGGGAGAGTTGTTCAAGCTCTGTCGGATGGTGGAGGAAAACGCCGCACTCCACGCAAGACAGTATATTGCGGACAGCGAGCGGGATCATTCGGTGCTGGAAAAGCTGGCGAAGATGCTGGATCTGCCCGCTACGCCCCTTCACATCGAGGCGATCGACATCTCCAACTACGGTGACGAGCACATCACTGCAGGCATCATCGCGCTGGAGGAAGGGAAGCTGTGCAAGAAGAACTACCGCACCTACAAGATCCGTTCCACCGACGGACAGGACGACTACGGTGCCATGCGGGAAGCACTCGCCCGCCGCTTTGCCCATTGCCGGGAGCAGCCCCTCCCCGATCTGCTGCTGTTGGACGGCGGCAAGGGACACGTGGGCGTGGTAAAGGAGCTGCTGCGCGAGCAGGGGATCACGCTCCCGGTGTTCGGCATGGTCAAGGACGATTTCCACAAGACCCGTGCCCTCACCGACGGCGAAAATGAGATCAGCATTGCCCGCGAGCAGGCGGTGTTCGTGCTAATCTATAAGATCCAGGAAGAGGTCCACCGCTTTACCATTGGCAGAATGCAAGGGGCAAAGCGGAAGGAAATGAAGCGATCCACACTGGAGGACATCAAGGGAATCGGTCCCAAGAAGGCGCAGCTGCTGCTCAAGCAGTTAGGTACGTTGGCTGCCGTGAAAAAGGCAACCGTCGCCGAGCTGACCGCTGTGAGCGGGATTTCCCAAGCGGATGCAGAGGCGATCCACGCACATTTCGAGCAAATCTATCATAAAAAATAAATTCCGTTCGTCGGGGATTGCTTCGCCCGAGGAAGAAAGGACAATCATATGATGCGAATCATTACAGGAAGCGCAAGAGGCGCACGGCTGGAAACGCTGGACGGTGAGGAGGTCACTCGCCCCACGCCCGAGCGGATCAAGGAAGCCGTATTCAATATGCTGGCGTTTGATCTGGAGGGCAGACGGGTGTTGGATCTGTTTGCAGGCTCAGGACAGATGGGTCTGGAAGCACTGTCCCGAGGCGCGGCGTCTGCCGTATTCTGCGACAGCAACCGCCAGGCGGTAGATGTGATCAAGCGGAACGCCCAAAAGACCAAGCTCGCTCCGCAGGCGCGGATCGTTAATTCCGACTATAAAGCCTTCATCCGATCGGCGGAAGGGAAGGAACAGTTTGATATTATCATTCTGGATCCCCCTTATGCATCCAACATGGTGCAGGACGCTATCGATCGTATTCTGCGGGCAGGCCTTGCCTCCGAGCGTGCTATTTTCGTCTGCGAGAGCGATAAAGCAGAACCCTTCAAGGGAGAAGGACTGACGCTTCACCGACACAATCGCTACGGCAGGATCTACGTGACCGTCCTGCTCCGTGGAGAAGAATATGAGGAGGACGATCAATGAAAAGAGCACTGCTCACAGGTAGCTTTGATCCTCCCACCCTGGGACATATAGACGTGATCTGCCGTACCGCTGCCATCTTTGATGAGGTGGTGGTCTGCGTATGTCACAATAGCGAGAAAAAAGGGCAGTTCTCGCCCGATCTGCGTATGGAGATGCTCTGCCGCAGTCTTGCCGATTGTCCAAACGTCAAGGTGGACTGCTGTACCGGACTGGTTGCCGATTACGCCGCCGCTAACGGAATCGACGTTATCGTCAAGGGCGTTCGCTCGGCAGCAGACTACGAATACGAAGAGATGATCGCGCGGGTCAATCTGCTGAACGCGCCGATCGAGACGCTCTTCCTGCCGGCAGACCCCGCCTATCGCTTCATCTCCTCCACAGTTGCCAGAGAGATGATCCGTTACGGCAGAGCACTGGACAAGATTCTCCCTCCTGCGGTCATTGAACTGCTTCAACAATAATCGGTCGGATCTGCAAAAATCCCTCCCGTTTTTTCTGTACCAAATGGTTGGTGCAGAAAGAATCGGGAGGTTTTTTCTCGTTTGTGGATGGAAAAGAATGGAAAATACGAACAAAATTTCAACCTCTTGAGAAACGCCGTAAAAGGATGTTTTATCTTGTCGAAAAAAGAGGAGAAAACCGCCGCTATGGCTATGACTTCCTCTTGCAAATAAAAGGGAGTTATTTTATAATATTGGTGAGCAAAAGGGAGCGAAATGGGGAAAATTCCCATTGAAGGGAGGAAAATGCGATGCTTGGAAAGCATAAACACACCATAGACGCTAAAAATCGCATATTTCTACCTGCCAAGTACCGGGACGAGCTGGGTAACGATCTGGTGGTAGCCAAGAGCATTACCGGTGATTGCCTGCGCGTGTACACCTCCGCCAATTGGGAGAAGTACGAGGCGAAGATCCGCGAGCTTCCCGAGATCGAAGCGGAGGAAGCATCCTTCTGGCTGACCACCAACGCCGAACGCGTTCGAGTGGATGAGCAGGGAAGAATCGCCCTCCTTCCGGATTACAGAGAGTACGCCAATCTGGACAAGGAAATTATCAGCTGCGGACGCGGCGAGTATATGGAGATCTGGAATGCCAAGACCTTCGAGGACAGACAGGCTTCGGTAGACGTCTCCAAGCTCCGCGAAGCGCTGCGAAAGAGAGGATTCTGAGATGGCTGAATTTTCCCATTATTCGGTTATGCTCCCCGAGTGCATGGATGCACTGCAGGTGGGGGACGGAATCTATATCGACTGTACCGCAGGCGGCGGTGGTCACAGCTTCGCTATCGCCTCCCGTCTGACGGGAAAGGGAAGACTGATCGCCATCGATCAGGATGCCGACGCCATCCGTGCAGCCGGCGCGCGACTTGCCCCTGACAGCGACCGAGTAACGCTGGTACGCTCCAACTTTTCGGAGGTATCATCGGTAGCCCGTGATCTGGAGTTGCAGGGCGTGCAGGGAGCGCTCATCGACCTTGGCGTGTCCTCCTATCAGCTGGACACCGCCGAACGGGGCTTCTCCTATATGCAGGATGCTCCGCTGGATATGCGAATGAATCAGGATGCCCAGCTCACTGCATGGCAGGTGGTCAACGAATACTCCGAAGCTGACTTGAAGCGCATCCTGTACAACTACGGCGAAGAGCAGTTTGCTCCCCGCATCGTTTCCGCCATCGCCAGAGCGAGAGCGGAAAAGCCTATTGAAACCACCGGTGAACTCACCGCGATCATTAAATCCGCAATTCCCGCCAAGGCGAGAGACGGCGGACACCATCCGGCTAAAAAATCCTTCCAGGCGATCCGCATCGAGGTCAACCACGAGCTGGACATCATCGAGCCTACGCTCCGCGCCCTCTGCGATCTGCTTGCTCCCGGCGGACGTCTGGCGGTACTGACCTTCCACTCGCTGGAGGATCGGATCGTCAAGCAGACCTTTGCCTCACTGGCACAGGGATGCACCTGTCCCCCTTCCTTCCCCGTTTGTGTATGCGGCAAGAAGCCGCTGGGAAGGGTCATTACCCGCAAACCCTTGCTTCCCTCGGAAGAGGAGCTTACTGATAATCCCCGCTCTCGCAGTGCAAAGCTGAGAGTGTTCGAAAAACTCTGACGGCAGATGCCGTACACTTCAGAAAGAGGAAATTGCTATGAATCAGAATAATACCAATAAGCCCACCGTACGCAATCCGGAAGACGGCAAAGTAGAACAGCTGCGCTCTGCCGAGATCATGGTGAAGTCCTCGAAGCCCCACAAGAACGGAACGGGCAAGAAGGCTCCCAAGCACCGTCGCGAGGGTACAGTCCGTTCCAATCAGAAGAAGGCGTTTCCTTTGGGCACCGTTTTGCTTCTGGCGATCACTACGCTGCTTCTGATGATGATGGTCAGCAACTACGTGAAGATCAACGAGTATTCTCACGAGGTTACTGAACTTCGCTCGGAGCTGCAGACACTGAACAAGGAAAAGGACAAGCTGTCCAGCGAACTCGATCAGAAGAACGATTATATGACCATGGAGCAGTACGCTTCCTCCGTGCTGGGCATGGAGAGCGATGAATCTGCCGATAAGGTATATATCGAGGTGGATGAAGACGATTCCATCGAGGTATTCGAAGTGGAAGAGGATGGCACCAAGGGTGTTATCGCAACCGTAATGTCCGCACTTACGCAGAATTTTATTGAGGCGTGGAATACTCTGACCGACGGCGAATAAGTATGGAATAGCGATTTGAGAGCCAGGCTTGCAGACCCGCCTGCTCTCATTTTGCTTGTATGATACTTTCGAATCGGCCAAGGAGCAAGTCAAATCAACTGAACCAAAGGTGAGCCATGAAAATCAAGAGATTCAATTCCATAGACGGACGGGCGCTGATCTGGCTGGGCGTAATGGGTGTTGCCTGTCTGATCGTCCTGTCCCGACTGTTCTATATGCAATATATGCAGTACGATTACTATCAATCCAAGGTAATCGACAATATCCAGCAGGAGTCGGAGATCCCCGCAGAGCGCGGCTCCATCTACGACGCCAACAAAAACCCTCTGGCGGTCAACGTGACGACCTACCGACTGTTCGTGTCCCCCGTCGACATCCAGGCGGCGGGCACCGCAAAGGATATCTCCCGTTATTTATCCGATTATTTCCATCTGGATTATGAAACGGTCTACAAAAAAACGCAGCGGGAAAACATGAAGGATATCACCGTGCAGAAGGATCTGACCGAAGAGCAGGCGGAGGACATTCGCGCTTACGTTTCGGCCAATTCCTTCCAAACGCAGATCCATCTGGAAGCTACCGATAAGCGCTATTATCCCATGGGCACGCTGGGGGCCAGCATCGTGGGCGCGATGGGTACCGACGGCGGTCTGTTCGGTCTGGAGCTGGAGTATGACGAATATCTGACCGGTACACCAGGTCGGTATATCACTACGAAGGACGCGCAGAGCGGCGGTATGCCCTCTGATTTTGATACCCGCATCGATGCAGAGGACGGCCTTTCGGTGATCACCACCATTGACTCCAACATTCAGAAAATGCTGGAGGGTCAGTTGAAGGCGGCGTACGAATATGCGAAGGCTGCGGAAAAGGTTACCGGCATCGTAATGGATCCCAATACCGGTGCCATCTACGCAATGGGAACCTATCCCAGCTTTGACCTGAACGACAAATACACGCTGAACGATTACTATCAGCAGAAATACGACGCATGGACCTTTGATGCATCCAAATATCCCGAAGGAACCGACGAAGAAGCGGCGAAAAACGAATATTTCTGGGAATGCGTCTATGCGATGTGGAACAATAAAGCAGTCTCCACTCTGTACGAGCCCGGTTCTACGATGAAAATGATGACCACTGCAATGGCACTGGAGGAGAGTAAGGTATCCTTTTCCAACCAATTTTCCTGCAGCGGAGCGTTGGTTGTCAGCGATCAGACGATCCATTGTCATAAAAAAGCGGGACACGGCACCCGTACTTTCAATAAACTGTTGCAATTTTCCTGCAATCCTGCTATAATGCAGGTAGCGGCCAGAGTTGGCAGCAGTAAATTCTATTCTTACTTTGAATCCTTCGGCTATACCTCGCTGACCGGCGTGGATCTGCCCGGTGAGGAAGCAGGTCTGTACGTAGGGCTTTCGGGCTTCAACGCAGTTGAGCTTGCCTGCTACAGCTTCGGTCAGACCTTTAAGACAACGCCCCTTCAGCAGCTTACCGCAGTCTGCGCCATCGCCAACGGTGGCAATCTGGTGACCCCCTACGTGGTCAGCTCGCTGGTAGACGGAAGCGGCAACGCTCAGGTTACCTTCGAGCCCAAGATCAAGCGGCAGGTAGTCAGCAGCGCAGTCTGCGAGAGCATCCTGACCGTGCTGGAAGACGGTGTGTACAGCGGCGACGGCGTGAAAAATGCGTACGTAGCAGGCTATCGGGTAGCGGCGAAGACCGGTACCTCGGAAAAGCGAGACTCTGCCGATAAAACTGCGCGTATCGGCTCCTGCGTAGCGGTAGCACCTGCGGACGATCCCCAGGTTGCCGTGATCATCATCGTGGACGAACCGCAAATCAGCAACAAATACGGTAGTAACGTAGCGGCACCCTATGCAGGTGCGCTGATGGAGCAGGTTCTCTCCTACTTGGGCGTAGAGCGCAAGTACACCGACGAGGAAGCCTCTCGGATGAGCGTGACCATCAACAACTATAAGGGGCTGGAGCT
>JAFTKV010000243.1 GCA_017453085.1 Clostridia bacterium | reverse complement strand
CCACCGGATTCAACACATCCAGTGCATTTGTCCTTGAGCCAACATTCACTGCAATCTAAACCGCAATAAGTTTTCATAATATAACTCTCCTTTATGATAAAATTCTTCGTCAGTCATGCAATAACTTCAGATAATACTGTTTCATTGCCAGCGCATCCTCAGCCTGCGTACCTGCCGATTCGCAGAGAATGCGGGGCGAATAGCCATCCTTGGCGATCGCCTCCATCAGCGGCTCAAAATCGGGACCGTAGACAGGGTCCTCAAAGGTCAGATGCCGCTTCTCGCCGGCGGCAGTATACTCGATCTTGGAAAAATGGCAATGGAGTCGGTCTGCGTACTCGTATCCAAGCGTCTTACCGATCAGATCAAACACGCGGCGATAATCGTCAGCGGCAGGGAACAGTCCACCCACGTTGCGGGCATTCATGTGCCCCCAATCTACCACGGGACATAACCGTGGGGAGATGGAGCAGATCTCCAGTACCTCCTCCAGCGTGCCCAGCTGATTTTGCTTGCCCATCGTCTCGATGCCAAAGCGAACCGTAGTGTCCGGCAAAGCCTCCAACGCCTTGAACAGGGTGTCTTTGGCCAGACCGACTGCCTCTGTGCGGCTGATCTTGGAGGCAGAGCCTGCGTGGATCACGATCGTGTCAGCTCCCATTGCCTCGGCAGCAGCCACCGACCTTGCAATATAATCAATGCTTTTCATCCGTTTTTCGGGATCAATTCCCGAAAGCGAGATAAAATACGGCGTATGGAAGGATAGCAAAATCCCGTACTTGCGAGCTTCCTCACCGATTTTCTGAAAGGTAGCAATACCGCCCATGATACCGTTACCTGCCGAATACTCGAATGCATCCAAGCCTCTTGCAGCGAGCCATGCCGGAGCTTGGTGAGTATGCTTATAGCCTTCTCGCAGGAAGGATTCCGAGCTTCCGCTGGGTCCGAATTTCGCACTCATCCGTATTTCTCCTTCAGATTTCTGGTCTTCGAGTTCCAATAAGCCTTCAACTCGTCGTTGGGATGCTTCTTGAAATAGGACGCAATAAACGGACGCTCCAGAAAACGCTTCATGCGAAAGAAGAAATTGGTCTTATCCTTGATGGGCGGCACCAGGATGGTTTTGAGCCCCTTGAACTGACCTGCCAGCACGTCGGTAAAGATTTGATCGCCCAGGGAAGCACCGGCGGCAGGAGTCAATCCGGCATCGTCCAGCGCCTTGGTCAAAGCGCCGGTCAGAGGCTTCTTCGCATTGGCATAAACGGAAAGCCCCAGCGTCTTATTAAACAAATCAGCACGATCCGAATGATTGTTGGATACGAACACGAAACGGATGCCTGCCTCTTTCATCGAAGCGAACCAAGCACCGATGATCTCGTCAGGCTCGGCGACCTCGTAAGGGGCGATGGTATTGTCAATATCACAGATCACCAGCTTAACACCCAGCGAAGTCAGAAACTCCGGGGTAACAGCCTGATAATCACGGAAAATATAATCGGGAACTCCAATCGACATAGACGACTCCTTGTGTATATTAATCGTAAACAGTATTATTTTATCATACTTTCCCGTAACTTGCAAGAGAGATCTCGCAAATTCATGAAAAATAGATGTCGAAAAGAAATTTCAAAAAAAAACAAAAAAACTCTTGACAATCAAAGTATTGCGTGATATAATCAACTCAAATGAGGGAGTAGCTTGCGCTATCCGCGTAGCAAGTCAACAGCTCTGTCCGAAAGGACTGGCTTGCTTTCAATAGCGAGACTCATGTATAACTGTGAAGCTATGCATGGAATCGCGTTTTTGACCCAAGCATGGTTTTTGCCGTACTTGGTTATTTTTTTGTAAAGAGTAGGTGAAGAAATGGTCGTTCCAATTCTATTATTTTTGCTTGGGCTGGTTTTGCTGATCAAGGGTGGAGACTGGTTCGTAGACGGTGCGACCGGCATTGCCCATCGATTCAAGATCCCCGAAATCCTCATCGGTGCAACCGTAGTTTCCATTGGTACCACATTGCCGGAGGTCATGGTATCCGCAACGTCTGCAGTCAGCGGACACGGTGAAATGGCGTATGGGAACGCTATCGGTTCGATCATATGCAATACTGCACTGATTGCTGCGATCACGGTTGCGATCCGCCCTTCGAAGATCGACCGCAGTGCATTGGGACTTCCCGTCCTCTTCTTCTATATAGCTGCAGCAGTGTATATTACCGTAGCGGTTGCAACCAGCTTTTTCAGCCGTACCGTGGGTATCGTACTGGTCGCCCTGTTCCTCCTGTATATGGGTATTTCGATCCGTAAGGCACTGAAATCGCCTGCCGTCCCTGATCTGAAGCAGTCAGACGATGTCCCCTGTGAAGAGGAGAGTGCACCGAAGTCCTCTCTGGTAAAAGACATAGTATTCCTGGTGATTGGAGCAGCGTTGATTGCATACGGCGCAAATCTGTTGGTAAACAACGGAACGGTTATTGCAGAAAAGCTGGGTGTACCCGAATCGGTGATCGCGCTCACCTTCGTTTCACTGGGCACCTCGCTGCCCGAGCTGGTCACCGCAATCACATCTCTGGTCAAAGGTCACGGTGCCCTGTCGCTGGGGAATATTGTCGGTGCAAATCTGTTCAATCTGGTGCTGGTCAGCGGCGTGTCTACCGTACTGTCCCCCTTTTCCATTCCCGACGGCAAGGAGATTGCCGGCATCAACAGCTCGCTGCTCATTGACGTTCCCGTAATGCTCTTCGTGATGTCTTTCCTGACACTTCCCACTTTGCTCCGCGGAAAGCTGTCCAGAGTGCAGGGAATCGTCCTGCTTTTGATCTACGCAGCGTTCTGCGTGGTGCAATTCGTGCTGTAATGAACGGCAAATTGCCGATCAGATAAATATTTGGAGGTAAATCAATTGGCATTCTATTGTGATCCCGTTAACGAAGTCCTGAAGCAGCTGGAAACAGACCGTGCAACCGGTCTTGACAGCTCTGTGGTATCTGACCGTCAGGCAAAATACGGACCGAATAAGCTCCGTGAAAAGAAAAAGAAAACTACTCTGCAGCGCTTCTTCGATCAGTTCAAGGACGTGATGATCCTGATACTGATCGCCGCAGCGATCGTTTCCTTCGCCATCGTTGTGATGGAACAGAACTGGGGCGAGCTGTTCGAGCCCGGTCTGATCCTTCTGATCGTCATCCTCAACGCTTGCATGGGCGTATATCAGGAGGGTAAAGCTGAAAAGGCATTGGATGCGCTGAAGAATATGTCTGCTCCCCACGCTCGTGTCATCCGCGACGGATCGGAGAAGGTCATCGATGCAGCTGAACTGGTTCCCGGTGACATCATCCGTCTGGAAGCAGGCGATTTCGTTCCTGCGGATGCCCGTCTGCTCCATAGCGTCAGCCTGAAGGCTGAGGAATCTGCACTGACCGGTGAATCCGTTCCTTCCGAGAAGGATTATACTGCCGAGATCACCGAAAACGCACCTCTGGGCGACCGTTCCAACATGGTCTTCTCGGGTTGCTCCATCACCTACGGTACTGCAACCGCAGTGGTTACCGCAACCGGTATGGACACCGAAATGGGTAAGATCGCCAATTTGCTGGACAACGAGGAAGACGGCCAGACCCCCCTTCAGCAGAAGCTTTCTCAGCTGGGCAAGTATCTGGGCATCGTTGCGCTGGCCGCTTGTGCGATCATCTTTGTAGTGGGTCTATTGAACGATCTCGATCCTATGCATATGTTTATGACCGCAGTTTCGTTGGCAGTATCCGCTATTCCCGAGGGTCTACCTGCGATCGTTACCATCGTTCTGTCCATCGGCGTACAGCGAATGGTCAAAAAGAACGCGCTGATCCGCCGCCTGCCCGCAGTAGAGACGCTGGGCTCTGCATCGGTTATTTGCTCTGACAAGACCGGTACGCTCACCCAGAACCGCATGACGCTGACCAAGGCATATCTGGACGGCGCATCCGAGCTGGAGCAGATCTCCAACAATAATTCCGAGGAGATCAAAAAGCTTCTTTGCTACGGCACCCTTTGCTGCGATGGCTCCGTAGTCTTCCACGGCACCGAGGAGCAGCACATCGGTGACCCTACCGAGACCTCTATCGTCCTTGCTGCCCACAAGAACGGTATGCCCAAGGACGATCTGAACAAGAAATACCCCCGTCTTGCGGAGATTCCCTTCGACTCCGACCGTAAGCTGATGACCACCGTCAACAAGATCGACGGCAAAAACGTGGTCATCGTCAAGGGTGCATTCGATATGATGATGCCCAGATGCATCAAAGGCGATCTGGATTCCGCTAAAGCGATGACCGAGTCCATGAGTGGGGATGCGCTTCGTGTGCTTGCCATCGCGTATAAGGAGATCGACGAGATTCCCGAGAATCCCACCTCCGAGGAGCTGGAATGCGGTCTGACCTTCATGGGTCTGGTAGGCATGATCGACCCGCCTCGTCCCGAGTGTAAGGTAGCCGTTGCAACCTGCCGCCGTGCAGGTATCAAGCCCGTGATGATCACCGGTGACCATGTGGTGACCGCATCTGCGATCGCCAAGGAGCTTGGAATCATGCAGGAGGGCGACCGTGCCATCACCGGCGCCGAGCTGGACCGTATGACCGACACCGAGCTGGATGCATCGGTGGAGCAGATCTCGGTTTATGCCCGTGTATCTCCCGAAAACAAGATCCGTATCGTCAAGGCATGGCAGAGAAAGGGTCAGGTCGTTTCCATGACCGGCGACGGCGTCAACGATGCTCCCGCACTGAAGGCTGCTGACATCGGCTGTGCGATGGGTATTACCGGCACCGACGTTGCCAAGGGCGCGGCTGATATGACCCTGACCGACGACAACTTTGCCACTATCGTAGACGCGGTCAAGGAAGGCCGTGGCATCTACGCCAACATCAAGAAGGTAGTCGGATTCCTGCTGGGCACCAATATCGGCGAGGTCATCACCGTATTTATGGCGATGCTTCTGTGGCATAAAACGCCCCTGCTTTCCATGCAGCTGCTTTGGATCAATCTGGTCACCGACTCTCTGCCTGCCATCGCCCTCGGCATGGAAGCAGTCGAGAAGGACGTTATGGATCGCAAGCCTAAGCCCAAGAATGAAGGCATTTTCGCCGGTGGACTGGGCATTCGCGTAGTTCTGCAGGGCATGATGTTTGCCGCACTCACGCTCATCGGCTTCGTGCTGGGTGAGACCTACGGCGGCTCTCTGGAAGCAGGACAGACCATGGCGTTTATGATCCTTGCGCTTTGTCAGAT
>JAFTKV010000242.1 GCA_017453085.1 Clostridia bacterium | reverse complement strand
TCGTGTATGCAGGCGGTTATGCTGATACGCTTGTATGGAAAGCGCCCACGGCAGGCGTGTACAAGGTCTTTGCTGTTGTTACTGATAAAGAAGGGAAGAGCTATACCACGAAAGCGCTGAACGCGGACGTGGTGTGAGAGATAGCTATATAAATAATCCGGATCGCCGAAGCGATCCGGATTATTTGAATTTTAACATATATTTTTTTCCGAGTTTTCGTCTTGCTTTGTAATACTTCGTGGGATGCACAATAAATGCTCCCCATTCACGATAGAAATACTCCAGCTTTTCCTCCCAAAGGCTATAACACCATGCGAAGAATTCAATAAAACATTGAAAGTCAAAAGTGTGCCGTTCTCTGCGGGTTTCAATTTCTGAAATGATTGACTTATCACCGATGAGCTTACAGATGTTAAATAACAATTTGCAAGCCGGGAAGAAATTGATCAAAGACGCAGAAAATGAGAGTTCATTTTCGGTATTATCCCAATGATATGAAAATGTTGATTGAATAATACTATTGTCACTCAATATGCCGTTTATGTGTTCAGTGTCTGAATTTGACATTTTGATGTTAACATAAAAACTGCCCATACAATCTCCCAATGTGTCACTCCAACACGATCCCCACGGGACAATGATCACTGCCCATTACCTCGCCGAGGATGAAGCTATCCTTCACCTTAGGGAAGAGTCGGTTGGACACAACAAAATAGTCGATGCGCCAGCCTACGTTCTTCTCACGGGCCTTCATCATATAGCTCCACCAAGAATATTGCACCTTGTCGGGATAGAGCGCACGGAAGGTATCGGTAAATCCGCTTTGCAGAAGCTCGGTAAACTTACCCCGTTCCTCGTCGGAAAAGCCCGCGCTGTGATGGTTGGTCTTGGGATTCTTCAGGTCGATCTCTTGGTGCGCCACGTTCAGGTCGCCGCAGTAGATGACAGGCTTTTTCTGATCCAGCTCCAGAATGTACGCCCGAAGTGCATCCTCCCAAGTCATACGGTAGTCCAGCCGTGCCAGCTCCCGCTGTGCGTTGGGGGTGTAAACGCAGAGGAGATAGAATTCCTCAAATTCCAGTGTGATGGCGCGTCCCTCGGTATCGTGTTCGGGAATGCCGATGCCGTACTGCACCGAGATTGGCTCAATCTTAGTAAACACCGCCGTACCCGAATAGCCCTTTTTCTCGGCACTGTACCAGTATTGATGATAGCCGGGGGTGTCAAACACCGCCTGACCGGGTTGCATTTTCGTTTCCTGCAGGCAGATGATGTCCGCATCAGCGGAGGCGAAAAAATCGGCGAAGCCTTTTTCCAAAACGGCACGGAAGCCGTTGACGTTCCATGAGATGAGTTTCATTGTGGGGATTCCTTTCAAGCATACTCTTTGCGTACAGTATAACAGAAAAATCGGGAAAAATCAAGTGCCAAAAAAATTTGCGAAAGGGGTAGAAATATTATCACGAATATGGTATAATAATAAAAACGATTCCTGATTTCAAAACGGATGACGGATCGGAAAATATGATCAACCAAATGAAAGGAAGATGAAAATGTCTGCAATCGTAGTAACCAAAGAAAATTTCGAAGAGATCAAAAACAGTGAGAAGCCCGTTCTGCTTGACTTTTACGCAGATTGGTGCGGTCCCTGCCGTATGGTAGCCCCCATTATTGCTCAGATTGCCGAAGAATTCCCCCAGTACACCGTGGGCAAGATCAACGTGGACAACCAGCCCGAGCTGGCACAGCAGTTTGGCGTGGTCAGCATTCCCACGCTGGTGGTGATGAAGGGCGGCGAGGTAGTCAGCCAGTCCGCAGGCGCACGTCCCAAGGCGCAGATCCTTGCAATGCTCGAGGGCTAAGATGAGTCAGATCTTCGATACGATCATTATCGGCGGAGGCCCTGCTGGCTATACCGCCGCACTCTACGCCGCAAGAGCGGGACTATCCGTCCTCGTGCTGGAGCGGATGGCTGCAGGCGGACAAATGACCTTGACCGGTGAGATCGAGAACTATCCCGGCATCGCCTCCATCGACGGCTTTACCCTCGGTATGCAGATGCAGGAGAGGGCAGAGCATTTCGGCGCAAAGACAGAGTATACCGAGGTCACGGCAGTAGATCTTACCGCCGAGCCCAAGCGGATCGAGACCTGGAACGGCGATTTCTTTGCGAAAACCGTGATCCTTGCCACCGGTGCCGACCCCAGACGGCTGGGACTTGCCGAAGAGGAAGCCCTCATCGGTCGGGGCGTTCACTACTGCGCCCATTGCGACGGCCGTTTCTATAAGGACAAGACGGTGGTGCTGGTGGGCGGCGGCAACAGCGCGGCGGCAGATGCACTCTACCTCTCCCGCGTAGTAAAAAAGGTGATCCTCGTCCACAGACGGGACAGTCTGCGGGCTACCAAGATCTATCACGAGCCGCTGATGCAAGCCGAAAACGTGGAATTTTGCTGGAACAGCCGCGTAGCACACATTCTTTCCGAAAAGACGGTCACCGGCGTGGTTCTGGAAAACACGCAGACCGGCGAGCAGACCGAGCGCTTCTGCGACGGCGTGTTTATCAGCATTGGACGGCAGCCCGCAACCTCTTTCTTGCAGGGACAGATCGAGCTGGACGAGCATGGCTACGTCATCGCCGGCGAAGACACGAGGACGAATCTGCCCGGCGTATTTGCCGCAGGAGACCTGCGCACCAAGGAGCTGCGGCAGGTGATCACCGCTGCAGCAGACGGTGCCGTTGCGGCTGACATGGTCGAGAAGTATCTTTGACCGTACCCTTGTTCTCATTTAATAAATCTATATAAATTCATTATTTGGAAGGAGATTCCTATTATGACCGAACTGAAATTTTTCAAATGCCCTCATTGCGGCAATATTGTAGAGAAGATCAACGATGCGGGTGTTCCCGTAATGTGCTGCGGACAGAAGATGGAGCGTCTTTACCCCGGTACTACCGAAGCGTCTGCTGAAAAGCATATCCCCTCTGTTCGCGTAAACGAAAAGCGGGTTTGGGTACAGATCGGCGAAGTTATGCATCCTATGACCGAGGAGCATCATATCGAGTGGGTCTGCCTGCTCACCGATAAGGGCGTTTATCGCAAGCACCTGACGGTTGGCAAGATTCCCACCGCCAGCTTCCTCCTGCTGAACGAGAAGCCCATCGCCGTTTACGCCTACTGCAATCTCCACGGTCTGTGGATGGCAAGCGCTGAGGTTGCACCTGAGGTCGAGCACACAGAGGCTCCCAAGACCACAAGTGAGAACTACACCGTTTGCTTCTGCAATCGCGTCACTTATTTTGATATCGAAAACGCTCTCCATGAGAACGAAAATCTGGGTGATGCGCTGGCGATCTTTGAAAAGATCAAGGATTCCACCAACTGCTCTACCGGATGCGGCGGCTGCCACGATAAGGTGCTGGAGATCATCTCCGACATTTTGATGGGACATACCGCAGGCTAAGCGTTCATCCGAGGAGTAACCGATGAAGATTACAAACGACATCTTATACATTGGCGTCAACGACCACGATATCGACCTGTTTGAAGGACAGTACGACGTGCCGAACGGTATGGCGTACAATTCCTACGCTATCCTGGACGAGAAGATTGCCATCATGGATACGGTGGATATCCGTTTCTTTGACGAGTGGACGGAAAATATCCGTGCTGCACTGAACGGACGCACGCCTGATTATCTTGTGGTGCAGCATATGGAGCCCGATCATTCCGCCAACATCCATCGCTTTATGCAGGCATATCCCTCGGTGACCGTGGTCTCTTCCACAAAAGCCTTTGCGATGATGAAGAACTTTTTCGGCACCGATTACGCCGATCGCCGCATCGTGGTAGGAGAGGGGGACACTCTCCCGCTGGGTAAGCATACCCTGACCTTCGTCACCGCGCCCATGGTACACTGGCCCGAGGTCATCGTGACCTACGACAGCACCGATAAGGTTCTGTTTTCCGCAGACGGATTCGGTAAATTCGGCGCGCTGGACGTTGAGGAAGCATGGGCTTGCGAGGCTCGCCGCTATTATTTCGGCATCGTGGGCAAATACGGTCAGCAGGTACAGAGCCTTCTCAAAAAGGCAGCCAAGCTGGATATCCGGAAGATCTGCCCCCTCCACGGCCCTATCCTGACCGAAAATCTCAGCTGCTATTTGAAGCTGTACGATATCTGGTCCTCCTACAAGCCCGAGAACGAGGGCGTGATGATCGCCTACACCTCGGTCTACGGTAACACCAAGAAGGCAGTAGAGCTGCTGGCCGAGACGCTGGAGAAGAACGGCTGTCCCAAGGTCACGGTTTGCGATCTTGCCCGCTCCGATATTCACGAGGCGGTGGAGGATGCCTTCCGTTACGATCGCCTTGTGCTTGCAACCACCACTTATAACGCAGAGATCTTCCCTTATATGCGTGAGTTCATCAACAAGCTGACCGAGCGCAATTTCCAGAACCGTACCGTTGGTCTCATGGAAAACGGAAGCTGGGCACCGATGGCTGCCAAGGTGATGAAGGGAATGCTGGAAAAGTGCAAGAACCTTACCTATCTTGATCCCGTGGTCACCATCCAATCTGCAATGAACGATGCAAACCGTCAGCAGATTGCCGATCTGGCTGCCGCATTGTGCGGATTGAAGGTCGAAGCGGACGAGCCCACTGCCCCCGCTGAGGAAGCACAGACGGCAGGGAAGAAATACGCCTGCAAGATCTGCGGCTACGTCTACGAGGGGCAGTCGCTCCCCGAGGATTTCACCTGTCCTCTTTGCAAACGTCCTGCCTCTTTCTTCGAAGAAATTCAATAAAAATGAACCTGCAAGAAGCAAATTCTTGCAGGTTTCGTTTGTTATTCCACTTCTTGATATACCCGTACCCAGTCCACTTCCACGCAATCGGGCAGCTCCTCCTTTACGATAGGGGAAGCCCAAGTGCCGAACTCGGTGGAGATCTTCAGATAGCCCGGCTTGTCACAGATACCGCACTCGGACGTGCGCCAGGTTTCTCTGCCGTCGATGAAAAAGACGTATGCCTCTTTCGTCCATTGGAGGGCGTAGGTGTGGAACTCGCCGTCGTACTGCCCCTCGTCGGGGATGATGTAAGCAAGCTGCTTGTGTGCTTCGCAGTATCCGTCCCAATGGAGTGCGTGATTGACCGCGCCTTTGTTCCGGTAGCCCGACTCGATGATGTCGATCTCCACGCCCGACTCAGCTGAGCCGTCGATCTTGCAGACCTCGCCGCACATCATCCAGAACGCGCCCCAAAAGCCCGTGGTCTTGTGGAACTTCATCCGACATTCAAAATAGCCGAATGCTTGCTCAAACATGCCTTTGGAACGGATGGCACCCGAGATCGGCGTGCCGTCCTCGTCAATTGTTGCGGAGAGGATCAGCTTACTGTCCCGAATCTCGGTCATGGAGTCCCGCCAATAGCCGCCCACGTCCTGTCTCTGACACTCCGGGGCAAGTGCCCATTTCGTCTCGTCCAGTCGATCGCCCTCGAAATTGTCCTCAAAGGTGAGGGCGTAGTGAATTCCGTTTACGGTGATGGTGCCGTGCATATAGATTCCTCGCTTTTGATTTATTTTCCCACCACGTCAATGATGACGTACTCGGCGGGCGCTGCGGTCTTCACGGGATAATTCCATCCCGCAAAGCCCGACGTGATGATCGCGGTGGTGTCGGCGTCGATTTCATAGCGACCGTACACGCCGTCGTTGAAGGGAATGATCTTCATCAGCAGGTTCAATGGGAAGAGCTGACCGCCGTGGGTATGTCCCGACAGCAGCAGATCGGTGCCGATCTTGCCGTTTTCGGCGTATTCGTTAGGCTGATGATCCAGCGTCAGCACGAAATCGGTGGTGTCCACCTTGTCAAACAGCTCGGTAAGACTTGCCCGCTTGCCGTAGCCGAAGCGGTCTGCGCTTCTGTCCTCGCGGCCCACCAAAACGAAATCGTCGGTGATCTGCACTACGTCGTCCTGCAGAACGATGATGCCGTTTTCTTTCATGGCACGGATCTGATCGTCATAGGTGTAGGTGTAGCTGTCGTAGGAAAAGGGTCTGTCGTGGTTGCCGTGGACGTAGTAGGTTCCAAACTCGCTTTTCAGCGTGCCGAGCGCGCGATAGACCTCATTCATCTGCTCGTCCGTGGTGGAGCCGTCGATGATGTCTCCGCACAGGATCACGATATCCGGCTTTGTAGTGTTGATCTCTTGGCATTTTTCCAAAAGCTCGTTATAATCCAGCGAAACGCCGAAGTGCACGTCGGCGATCAGCGCAATGCGGTAGCCCCCATCGCGGATGTCCTTGTCGGTGTGGACGGTGTAGCTTGTCTGCACCACGTTGTGCAGATTGAAGTAGCCGCTCACTAAAAGCAGCGCGGACAGCAGGATCGGGATAGCTCCGCTGCCGTAGATCTTTTTCCAAACGCCCAAGGTCTTCTCGCTTCGCTTGGAGAAGATCTTCCGCATTGCAAAATGAATGGGATGCATCAGAACGGCCAGCATGAACACGTGCAGGACGACAACGGCAGCATCTCCCATAATATCGGAGGAGAACCAGCCCAGCAGCAGCGAGACTGCACCGATGCCGATCTGCAGCGGTCGCTTATTCACAGGTGCGCCGAAGGTTTGCAGCATCCGCCGCAGGAAAAAATAAAAATACAGCGCGATGGCAAGGATCACGGGGATGAGAAGAAGTCGGAATGCGTTCATAAGTACCTCAAAAGGGAAGAATGATTTGCCGGAGGGACCGACCCTCTTGACAGGATGACGATCGTTCAGTATAATAAAGTATACCACAAAAGCATCCACAATGCAATAGCGAAAGCAGGGGATATCCGAATGAAAAAAGTAAAAATTACCGTTATGCGAATGGCGTGCTATACCGATCTGATGGCACTCTTTGAAAACCCCATTGAGCACGCATGTGATATGACCGAAGGACAGGTGTTTGTTGCAAACGGCTGGAAAAAGCCCGATGGAATGTGCGACAGCGCATGGGAGACCATGTCTGCCTTCGTGATGACCCTCTCCCACGGCGGCGGAGATTTCTACGACGGCTGGATGAAGAATCCCAAATCTGCCATGATCTCCTGCAATGACGGCTTTCGCCCGGTCAGCTTTCTCTTGGAGGCACTTGAAGAGGATGCGGACTGACCAATGTTTGCAGGGACAGGTACATTGTTAAAAAATGCCAAACAATCGAAAGCGTATTGCAAAATCGGATAGCGTGTGTTATAATCATATCAAAAAGTACTGCGGTGGGATTTCGGCTGCACGGTCGGCTTCTGACTGCATCAATGGAAAGGAAACACTCTATGAAACGTCTATTGGCACTTCTGATGGCAGGCGCAATGCTGCTCTTGCCCACCTTTACCGCATGCTCGGACAGCGATGCGGCAACCACGACCGCAGAGACTACCCCTATGGTCACCGACGCTCCCGTAACCACTCCTACCGATCCCAAGGATGCCACCTACGACAGCATTACGCTGGGCGGTGTTGCACTTTCTGAGTATAAGATCGTGTACGCTCCCGATGAATTTGCACGGGTGAAGAAGACCTATCGGGACAGCTTCGACTACGGCGAAACCCATTATGACAAATTGATCGCAGTAGAGCTGGCAACCGTTCTGCAGAAGATGACCGGCGTTACGGTTTCTGTTGTCCCCGATACGGAAGCAGAATCCGAGCACGAGATTCTGATCGGTATGACCTCCCGCTCTCAGTCTACCGATAACGCATCGGTTGCCTCCAACGCATACGCTTATCGGATCGCTATGAACGGCGGTAAGCTCTGTGTCAACGGCGGATCTGCTGCAGCTACCTATCACGCACTGGACGCACTCTATGCGGAGTTTGCCGCTCAGAACAGCAAGGCTGTGAGCATTGCTGCAGATTACTCCAAGCGGGACTCTGCTGATCTGATCACCGTTGCATGCGTGGGCGACAGTATCACCGAGGGCTACGGCTGTGCCAACGGTACGTATTGCTCTTATCCTGCAATCCTCCAGCGAATCCTGTGGAAGGACTTCGTGATCATCAATTACGGCGTCAGCGGCAAGACTATGCGAGAGGATC
>JAFTKV010000241.1 GCA_017453085.1 Clostridia bacterium | reverse complement strand
GCGCCCAGTGCGCAGCAACCCAGAATAATACCAATTGCAAGTGACAACATAATGATTTACCTCCAAAATTAATGATCCATTTGTAATTTTTTCTGTTGCTTGGCAAGCTTTTTCTGCTTGCGTTTTTCATATTCATCCTCGGGGAATCCGCCCGAGATATTCAGCATCGTCAGCATGGCGAAGATATACGCCTGCATACATCCGCTGAAGATATCAAAGTAGATCGACAGAACGGCGGGAAGACCGATCTGCAAAAGCGGGATCTCGCCCAGCGCTCCCGGCAGCCAGCCCAGGAGTATCGAGGACAGTCCCTGCAAAGCCGCCGTGATCAGCACCGCAATGACCGATCCCGACAGCACGTTGCCGTAATGACGGAACGCCATGGAAACAGGCGTTGCGATCTCGCCCAGCACGTTCAGCGGCGTCATGACGAAGATGGGCTTGGTAAAGCCCTTGAGATAGTAGAGGATACCGCCCTTCAATTTGTAATAAGTGATCAGGATAAAGACCAAAATCGCCCATCCTGCCACGATATTGATATCCGAGGTAGGCGGATAGAGTCCCATCAGCGTTGACAGGCTGGAGAGTGCGGACAGCGCAACGATCGCCGCAATGAAGGGGGCAAAGCCCGCAAACAGACTGCCCATATTCTCGTTGACCAGCCCCTCCACCTTTTCCACGATCCATTCCACGGCGTGCTGCCGTTTGGTATCGGCCTTCACCTTCAGACCGCGGGTCATAAACAGGCACAGGGCGAAGATGGAGATCAGCACCAGCACCGAATTGACCTGCGCCTCCGTGATCGGCAGATCCTGAATGGGCATCGGGATGGTGAAGTAGACCCGTGCACCGGTAATGCTGATCCCCTCCGAAGGCGGCGTAAACAGCACCTTCAGCACCATGCCCGCCACGAATGGCAGGATCATCAGGATGATCAGCAATATATCCACCGCCGAGAGCCGACGGCTTTTTGATTTCATCGTAGATTCACCTCCGAAAAATCGGTTGAACGATCGGGATTAGTGTTTTCCGAACAAGGGCCGGAGCGCAATAGCAACCCTGGGAAAGAGCATCGGGATCAGCACCGCCCACAAATGGAAGCAAGGAAGCACCGCACCCAGAATCGCCGTCACCAGCAGCAGAAGAAGACGGTAGGTCTGGGACAGCTTCAGTGCGTTTTTCGCTTCCTTTTCCTCCTTTTGGAGCGCGTTCTGTACGGTCAGCCCCAACAGGAAGAAGTTCAGCACCGACACCGCCCCGCTGAGCAAATTGCCCAGCAATACGGTATAGTCCCATTTTCCAATTATCAAAAAGACTGCCTGCATCAGAGCGCTGAAGATCAGCATCCATACGGCAATATATCCCGTTTCCTTCCACACGGTCGGATCGACTTTTTTCATTCCTGCACCTGCCAAAAAAGCATAAGGGAACTAACTTCCTCTACAGACAGCTGGTTCCCATATTATTGATTATTTACGGTGTCATTATAGCATACAACGATGAAAAAGTCAATGCTTTTTAGAAAAGTTTTAACCGATTGGCTTAAGATCTTATCTTCGACGGGCAATGATAGGCACTTGACAGTTTTCCAAAAATTTGTTACAATAGAAGCAATTATTTCACTTTGACTTATTAATTGACAGATTTCGCTATCGTATGAAGGAGAAAAGCAATGACAAGCAACGCAAACGCTGCTCTGCTGCAGCAGCTGATCACTAAACACTCCTCCTCCAAAAAGAGAATGATCTGCGGCATCGTTTTTTTGGCAGTTTCTTTTGTAGTGGGAATGTTCGGATTCGGACTACTGATGCTGGGGATGTATGTGAATAATCCGATGTTCCTCTCTTTTTTTCTTATTGTTATACCGTTCTGGGGAATGGGGCTTTCTTTTCTGATCACGGGCATCGTCCAAATGAACAAGCTGAACCGTCAGATCGCCCTCGTCAGATCCGATCAGACCATCGCTTCTGCACAGCCAAGTTATCAACAGACAAACTATCAGCGACCCAATTATCAGCAGCCGGGTTACCAACAGGCGAACCAACAGAAGAACACCGCTAACCGTCCTTTTGTGGACATCGATTTGCAAAAATACGCTCCCCTGGCGGCAGGCGTCTCCTACAATCCCGGCAAGAACTACCAATTCCATCGCGCGGAGGGATTTGTCGGCTCTGTCCCCCAAACCTTTGTCAATCGCACCTTCCCCAAATGTCCTCTGTGCTGCACGTCGAATCCCTATTGGACCATCGCCCAGCACAACCAGATGTCCTGGAAGGGCAACCTCTACTTATTCAAATGCTCCCATTGCGAAGGCATTATTTCCATGAGCATGCCCGACGTGACGACACTGGCCAACGGAACGAGCGGCATTATCTCCAATCCTACGGTCGGTCTGACGAATCTGATGGTACAATCCTCCTCCGGAAAAGAATCGGGAGCGGTTTACGCAGTCGTTGAGAGTGTCGGCAGATCGGGCGTCACCCCCGCTTGTACCGGCAAAGAGTTCAAGCTGGAGCAGATGCAGGAAATGTTCTCCCGAATGTAATCCGGAAACAGCGTGGTCGGCCAACCTCTTTGACCATATGACCATTCCGGCGCGAAATGTTTTTCAAGGAGCTAATTATGCCACAAGTTGATATGCTGATCAAGCCCGCCTCTTCCCTGTGCAATATGCGCTGCACCTATTGCTTTTACGCCGACGTCGCCGAAAACCGAGCGGTGAAGAGCTACGGCATCATGACGCCTGAGACGCAGGAGGAGCTGATCCAAAAAGCACTGGACTATGCCGACGGCTATTGCAGCTTCGCCTTTCAAGGAGGCGAGCCCACGCTGGCGGGACTTGATTTTTTCCGCAGACAGGTGGAGCTGCAACAGCGGTACAATCACAATGGGATCCCCATTATCAACTCCATCCAGACCAACGGTCTTGCGATAAATGAAGAATGGGCGAAATTTCTTGGGGAGAATCGTTTTCTCGTGGGGCTTTCCCTGGACGGCCCCAAGGAGATTCACGACGCACTGCGCCCCGATGCTGCAGGTGTCGGCACCTTCGACCGCATCATGGAAACGGTGAAGCTGTTTAATCAGTACAAGGTGGAATACAACATCCTCACGGTAGTCAGCAAGACGGTGGCGCAGAATGCCAAGCAGGTCTACTCCTTCTTCCGCAGCTGCAATTTCAAATATCTGCAATTCATCGAATGCCTCGATCCCTTTGATGCACAAATGCGGGAGTATTCCCTCACCCCCGAGGACTACGAGCAATTTTTGAAGGATACCTTCGACGAATATTTCCGTGACTTTCAGCGTGGACGATACACCAGCGTCCGCATCTTCGATAATTACGTGATGATGCTCATGGGTAAGCAGCCCGAATCCTGCGGTATGAGCGGCGCTTGCACTGCTTACAATCTGGTGGAAGCCAACGGAAACGTTTATCCCTGCGATTTTTACGTGCTGGATCGGTACTTGCTGGGGAATATCCACACCCACACCTTTGCGGATTTTGCTTCGTCTGACGTTGCCAAGGACTTTGTGACCGAATCGCTTCACGTGGACAATGCCTGTCGCAGATGCAAGTGGTACAAGCTCTGCCGCGGCGGATGCAAACGCTGCCGTGAGCCGTTTGTAGGCGGCCGCCCCGGTCTCAATCGCTTCTGCGAGGCGTACAAAAGCTTCTTCAAGTATGCATATCCCAGAATGGAGCAGATGGCACGGATACTCAGCCGTTGATGCTACCCTATAATGAACAGGAGACTACCGTACGCAGTCTCCTGTTTCATTTTTGTAAAACAATAATATCTTTAGTAAAATCGGTTGGATGAATCCTTTCGTATGTGGACTCAACATTCTTGTAAAATACACATTCGTATTTTTCGGCAAGATCTCCTCGTTCAAGAATCGTCGATCTATTTGCTTTTTACCGTGCATTCTACTTTGGTCTGCTGCTCAAAGAACTTGATCATCGTTTCCGACCACAATACGCTATGATCATACTGCTCGTCAAAATCCTTCAGCATGATCCGAAGCCGCTGATCGTCGATCTTCCCTTCCAGAGAGCTGATTGCCGTTTTCATATCCTTCACTGCCTGCGGTGCACCAACCAATCCTTCATAGATATTGTCGATAAGCGTCTTGCCATTAGACATCACTCGCTTGGAGGGCACGTGATGGAACCAGCAGATCAGCTCTTCTGGGCAGGTGTCGATGTCATTGAGCAAAGCTGCCAGTCTTGGAGAATACTGAACAGTGGCATCGGTACGATTGCCCTTGCTAGTGGAGTTTCGGTTATTGCCCACGCCGAATCGGTTGACACTGATCGTACCGTTCCCGTTCCGATACGACAGATCGGGATCAAGATGACCGTCTACTTTCACAGTCATACCCATGGAATAGGGGGAGGTATATGCCTCGTAAAGCTCCCAAGAGCCGTAG
Organism: Clostridia bacterium; assembly: GCA_017453085.1. Taxonomy (GTDB): domain Bacteria; phylum Bacillota; class Clostridia; order Oscillospirales; family CAG-272; genus CAKSQF01. Next base: position 2,184 of record JAFTKV010000241.1, on the reverse strand, counting down.
AGGATGTCGGAAATGGTGTTCACCACATCCTCGTTGGTGTTGAAGGTCATCTTCACCCAAGTCTCGGTGATCTCCTCCTCGGTGAGATCGGGATCCCACGCCAATCTGCCAAAGCCGTACCAGTTTGCCTGCGAGAGCAAGCCATCGTTCCAAGCCTCGCAATCGCCTACATTAGAGACGCCCGCCACTAATGTGTTCGCCTGGGAATACACGTTGCCCTGCAGGATCCGGGACAGCGTGGTGGGAACCCCTTCTGCGCCGTCGTCCAGCATCAGATCAAAGTTCAGATAATACTTCCATTGGGACACCAGATAGCAAAGATTGACGTCCTGTCCGGTATATTCCTGGGTAATCTGTAGCTCAATCCCCATATTGGTGTCCTTCATACCGCCAAATAGGGGAGATACCGGCTCGCGGGGCAAAAAGTCACGGGGACCGTTCTTGCACTGGAGAATGACATTGTCCTTGAACTCGCCATCCATTGGTTTGAAAAACTCATATCCCTGATTGCAGATATCGTCAGAGAGCTTGTTGGCGGCCTCGCCGTACACAAACGCTCTCCACATAATAATACCGCCGTAAGGTGCCAGCACGTCAGCAAACATATTGGCCCCCTCTGCATGAGTACGACCGTATTTGGAAGGGCCGTCCCGTCCCTCGGAATCTGCCTTGACAAGATAACCCGCAAAATTGGGGATGGCTTCGTAAATCTCAGCGGTCTTGTCTTCCCACCATTTGATCACGTCCTTATTCAAGGGATCGTTGGTGGAAAGCTTCCCCAGTCGGGAGGGAGCATCAAAGGTAATGCTGATTCCCAAACGGATACCGTAGCGTCCGAATACCTTGGCAACGGCTGCAACCTTGTTCAGATAGCGGGTATCAATGTAATTGGTAGAAGAGTTGACGTTGTTGATGACGATGGTATTGATGCCCACCGAAGCGTTGGCACGGGCAAAATCCTCAATGCGGGTATCGTTCATCTTGGGAAGCGTCGTCCAGTCGTAAATGGACTTGCCGGAGTAGCCGCGTTCAATGCTACCGTCCCAGTTATCCAACTGGTTGAGTACACGCCACTGGATCTTGGGGGCATCCGATACGTTCAGATCGGAAATATCCGTCTCGGTAGAGAGAATCTCCAACAGCTTAAAGGTGCCGTAAAGCACGCCGCTGTCGCTTTCGCCCAGAATTAGCGTAACATCGTTGCCGTCCACAGTGACCTTTTTAATAAGATATCCGTCCTTGTCAGTCACCGACAGCTCGTTAGCCGAGGCGATCTCTGCTACCGTAGGGTCGCTTGCAGTACCCAGTATCAGCGCACCTGTTTTGTCAATCTTCTCTGCGGTGGGAATAGATTCGATGCCATAGAGTCCGGGTAATCCTCTGAGGAGCTCCTTATAGGCAGAGTCAATCACCTGGCGGGAGGCATCGGGGGTGACAACGTATCCGATATAATGCTGTGCTTTTTTAATGTAGTTGGTGGACGAAATTTGTGCATATCGCAGCCACAGATCGTAGCCGCTCTCGTCCGCGGTGGTGTAGGTAATCACGTCGGGCCCCTCCCATTCTGCAGTAGTAGTTATAGTTGCGGCTTCCGTATTTTTACAAGCAGCAAACTGGAACAAGAAAAGCGAGGACAATAAGATCGTCGCGATTCTTCGTAGCATTTTCACACTAAATCTCCTCCATACAATCAAAAAATAGTCGGTTTTGTACAGTATAGCAAATAGATCGTCTTTCTGTCAAGAAGGCTGTTCTCGTTTTATATGATACTTCCATACTGCAAATATATTTTTAGCAATTTTTACAACTCTTCATTATACCAAACAAAAAGGAGTCGCAAGACTCCTTTTTGTTTGGTGCACCTGAGCATTCTATACCAAAGTATATCATTTCAATAGCCGTTACAATAAATGTCAACATCGGAAGAAGCCTACGGCAGGAAAGAGCGCTAACAATAATTACCATGACGAAAAACAGAACAATGAGTACGATTGCACGCATGGGTGTTGACCGTATTTTCAGGACGAAAAATAAGGTCGGTAATGCTGATAGCAAATACAATGTCACCAACATCGGCGAAAGAACAAAAAAGTCTTTCAGATACACGCCCAACAGCAGATTGTATGCTGCCAGGGCGAAAAAGAAAATAATTCTCGATTTTGCGATAGTTTTAGATGCTTTTTT
>JAFTKV010000240.1 GCA_017453085.1 Clostridia bacterium | reverse complement strand
TGGGCAATGACGAAAGAGGTGCGGTTCTCCATCAGCTTTTCAATACCCTGCTGAAGAAGTTTCTCGGTCTTGGCGTCGATAGAGGAGGTTGCATCGTCCAAGATCAGGATCGCAGGATCGGAGACCATCGTGCGGGCAAATGCAATAAGCTGTCGTTCGCCTTGGGAGAGCTGACCGCCTCGTTCGGTGACGGGGGTGTCGTAGCCCTGCTCCATCTGAGAGATGAATTCGTCTGCGCAAACTGCACGGGCAGCGGCACGGATCTCCTCATCGGTGGCATCCAGCTTGCCGTAACGGATGTTGTCGGCAATGGTACCGGTGAAGATGAAGCTATCCTGCAACATAATACCCATCTGCGAACGAAGCGAGTGGAGAGTGATATCGTTGATGTCTACGCCGTCGATCAGGAGCTTGCCCTCGGTAACGTTGTAGAATCGGCTGATCAGATTAACGATGGTGGATTTACCCGAGCCCGTGGGACCAACCAGCGCAATGCGCTGTCCCTTTTCTACAGTCAGATCCACGCCCTTGAGAACGTAGTAATCCTTTTCGTAGGCGAAGCGCACGTTTTGGAACTCTACTCTGCCCTGCATATCGGGAAGCGGCTTGGCCTCGGGGCTGTCGCAGATATCTACCGGCTCATCGATGGTCTGGAAGATCCGCTCCAGATAGGACATCGTCTTGATGAGGTTGTTATAGATATTGGCAAGGCTGATGACCGGTTGCCAGAACTTGGAAGCGTAGGTCGCCATAGCGATGAGCACGCCAATCTCCACGGAGGGAGAGATCCAAAGGATACCTGCGATGTAAACCAAACACAGAACCCACTGCTTCAGGTTTTCGGTGACGGGACCCATCATATTGTTCAGATAAGCGGCCTTATACCACGCCTTCTGGTATTCCTTGTTGAGCTTGCCGTAGATCTTCTGATTCTCCTTCTGTCTGCGGAAGATCTGGGAGACCTTGACGCCCTCGATGGCCTCGCAGGTGTAGGCGGTCAGATTGGAGTTTTTGTTGTTATTATCGAAGTTGGCCTTCTTCTGCACGTTTTTCAGCAGCAGGATGAAGATCAGCAGGATGGGCATACCCGACAGAATGATCAGCGACAGCTTGACGTTGATGGAGAACATATAGCCTGCGATGAAGAACAGGTTCAGCAGCTCCAAAATGGCGTTGACCAGACCGTTGGTCAGCGAATCGGACACGCTGTTCACGTAGTTGACCACACGCACTAAGATCTTGCCGTGAGGTCGGCTGTCGTAGTAGGAGAAGGGGAGCTGCTGCAGATGATCGAAGATGTCCTTTCGGATATCGTACACGATGGATTGACCGCAATGGGACATAATCACACCACGGATAGCTCCGAAAATGGTGGAGACCAACACCAGTCCCAGCGAGGCGACCGCCAGCCAGACTACCATACTGATGTCCCCCTCGGGGATCGCTACGTCCATGGCCTGCTGCAGCAGAATAGGCGTTGCAAGACCCAACAGCGAGCCCAGCATGGACAGTCCCAATGCCAGCAGCATCAGCTTGGCGTAGGGCTTCACGTACACAATGGAGCGTTTCAGCTTGGAAAAGTCAAATCCCTGCTCCAACGATTCGTCTACGTCGTATTTGTTGCGCTTTGCCATTACGCCTCACCTCCTTCGCTCTTCTGCGCGCCTGTGAAGGGCGGCAGATCCTTTTCGTCCTGCAGGTCGCAGACCTCACGGTAGTAGCGGTTACGGGCGGCAAGCTCCCCATGCGTACCCACGTCCACCTTGCCGTCCTCCAGCACGATGATCTTGTCTGCGTTCTTGATGGACGAGATCCGCTGGGCGATGATAATAGTGGTACAATGGAAGGGGAGATTGTGGAGATTGTACTGCATCCGCTTTTCGGTTTCCATATCCACCGCGGAGGTGGTATCGTCCAGGATCAGTACGGACGGAATGGCGGCAATGGCACGGGCCAGTGCGATTCTCTGTCTTTGACCGCCCGAAAGTCCCACGCCGCGCTCGCCCACGATGGTGTCGTAGCCGTCGGGCATCTTGCGGATGAAGCCGTCGGCACAGGCCAGCTCTGCACACTCGTAGACCTGCTCGATTTCCATGGAGGGATTGCAGAAGGAGATATTCCCCGCAATGGTGTCCGAGAATAGGAACACGTCCTGCGTTGCGATGGCCACCGTTTTGTGGATGCTCTCCAGCGTGCGGAAGCGAATGTCCACGCCGTCCAGATAGATGGAACCGTCGGTCACGTCGTAGAAACGGGCGATCAGCGAAGCGATGGTGGATTTACCCGAGCCGGTGGGGCCGATGATTCCCACGGTTGAGCCCGCGTCGATAGAGAAGGAAACGTGATCCAGCACGGTCTTGTCCTTGGTATAGCCGAAGGAGACGTTTTTGAAGCTGATCTTACCGTCGAAGCGCTCTTCCTTATGAACTGCGTTGTCCCGATCACGGATGAGGGGCGTGTCATAGCAGATCTCCACAACCTTTTCTGCCGCCGCCCAGAAGCGCTGGAGGTCATTGAGCATACCGCTGACCCGTCGCATGGGATCAGAAAGTGCCCAGGTAAGGCTGGTAAACAGGGTCAGCTCGCCCAGCGTAATCTCACCGGTGATGGTAAAGATACCGCCTACCAGAATGGTCAAAAAGGACAGAAACTGCGCCAGAAAGTCGATGACCGGCACCACCTTCTGCCAGGCATGAGCGGCACGAAGGTTGACGTTCTTGAAATCCTTGGAGCTCTGATCGAATTTTTCGATCTCATACTCCTCCCGGGCAAAGGCCTTCACCACGCGGTTGCCCGAGATATTTTCTCTGGCGCTGATGTTCAGCATGGAGAGTTTTTCCCGGATAGAGCGGTAGATGGGGGCAACCTTTTTGGAATAGATCACGGTAGCCAGCACGATGAAGGGCACCACGGCCAGCAAGGTGACGGTCAACTTCCAGCTGACGAACAGCAGCATCACCAGCGCAGAGCCGAAGGTAATCACGATATCTACGGCGTTATAGGTGATATAGGCCACGAAATGACGGAGATACTCCAGGTCGCCCGTGGTACGGGTGATGATGTCACCTGCACGGATGCGATCGAAGAAGCGTAGCTCCTGATACTGCATATTGGTGAAGATTCTGTGGCGGACGTTCATCAGCATATGCTGGCTGGCTTGCTCCATGCAGACCACCTTGAGCATATGGAATCCGGTCTTGAACAGCACTACCAGACACATGAGCCCCAAAATGGGAAGCAGCCAATCGGTCTTGCCGCCCTTGATGACGTCATCCACCAGCAGCTTTTCCAAATACGGGTTGACGATGACTACCGCCGAGGTGAAGACTGTGATCAGCATACCCAGCATGAAAATGAATCGCTTTCCCTTCAGATGCTGCCAAACGAATCGGATCTGAAACATAAGTGACACTTCCTTTCTCCGGTTCGAGAATTGTTCACCCTCATTATACGACTTTTTTTTGAAAAAGAAAGAGGCGATATGTAGAAAATGCACAAGCAGATCAAAAAAGTATTGTGCATTCTGCGCATAGCAGGTACCGGACGAATCTATCGATCTAATTGCGGCAGAACTGCCGTCAGTATAATTTTTACGGCTGAAACCAATAAATTTTCGCTATTTTTTCCGATCCTCTTGCAATTTTCGACAAAAAGGTGTACAATGGGAGCAGAATTATTTTCGCTTGGAGGAAAATACTATGAACGCTGAAAGAATTATGCAGATCATCCGTGACACCGCCTACGTCCGCACCGGCGGCACGAGCGAGGAGCTGGCTTGCGCCAATTATCTGAAAAACGTGGCCGACGAGCTGGGT
>JAFTKV010000239.1 GCA_017453085.1 Clostridia bacterium | reverse complement strand
TCGGTTCCGGTGGGTTCAGTAAGGTCTATAAGATCCGAAAGATCGATACCTGTGACGAACGGGACTATTATTCTGCACTGAAAATCATCTCCATTCCCCAATCGTCCGACGAATATGAAACCTATCTTGGCGAAGGATACGACGAGGATACCATCACCGGTATCTTCACCAGCCAAGTGAAGCGAATCGTGGAAGAGTTCCACCTGATGTCCCAGTTCAAGGGCAACAGCAATATCGTCAGCTACGAGGATCACATGATCGTTCCTCACGAGAACGGAAAGGGCTGGGACATCTTCATCCGTATGGAGCTGCTCACCTCTCTGACGAAATATTGTACCAAGAATGCGATGAGCGTGGAGGAAACGGTAAAGCTGGGCATCGGTATCTGCCGTGCGCTGGAGCTTTGCCAGAAAAAGAATATTATCCATCGGGATATCAAGCCCCAGAATATCTTCGTCAACGAATTCGGCGATTATAAGCTGGGTGACTTTGGCATTGCCAAGTCCATGGATCACACCACCCACGCTACCAAAACGGGTACATACAGCTACATGGCTCCCGAGGTCTACCGAGGCGAAGCGTACGGAGCGACCATCGATATTTATTCGTTGGGGCTCGTGCTCTACTGGCTGCTGAACGAAAGACGGATGCCCTTCCTGCCTCTGCCGCCTGCCGCTCCCACGGCAGCACAGCTGAGCGAAGCGCAGGTGCGACGGTTGTCGGGTGAGGCGTTGTCTGCTCCCAAAAACGGAGGAGAAGATCTGCAACGGATCGTGCTGAAGGCCTGTGCTCCCCGTGCGGAGGACAGATACGCTACCCCCACCGCCATGCGAAGAGAGCTGGAAAAGGCACTGTTTGCCATCGAAGCTCTGGCGGAGGATGAGGATACCGCAGCAGCGGTGCCGGTTGCATTCGCTACCGAAAACGAAGCGACCGTGATGACTGCAGGCGACGAAAAGACAGAAGGCTTGTTCGGTGCAGCTCCCGTTTGGACAGGGAAGGATGCTAAAACCGCTCCTGCACTGGATGACGAACGGACGGAGGCCGCTCCCTTTGCGGCGTTTGACGACTCGGAGGCGACCGTTTCCGCTGTGGAAAACGCTTCTGCAGCACAGGAGGCAGAGGAAGTGCACGAGGTCACCGTAGGTCTGTTCGGCGATCGCACCGAGAAGGTCGTAGCGGAGCCGATCAAGCAGCCGACGCCCCCTCCTGCTCCGATGCCGCAGCCTGCTCCCGCTCCCGTGCCCGCACCTGCAAAACCCAAGAAATCGGGTGCAGGGAAGTGGCTGGCGATCATCGGCGGCGCTTTGCTGGTGGTGATCATTGCGATTCTCTTGATGCTGCGCGGTTGTGGCGGAGATGCGGAAGGCACTCTCACCGGTGCCGATGAAACCACGCCCTTTGTGACCGACGAGTCCTCGGTAGATCCCGATCCGGTGGTCAAGGCATTGCAATTTGCGCAAAATGACGACGGAACCTATCGGGTGATCGGAATCGGCAGCTGTGACGACTCCGCCGTGTCCATCCCCGCAACCTATAACCAAAAAGCGGTCACGGCAATCGGCGAAGGCGCGTTTGCAGGCTGCAACACGCTGAAATCGGTCACCATTCCCGCAAGCGTTACCCATATCAGTGCCCGTGCGTTTGAAAGCTGCACGGCACTGGAAAGTGCCATCTTCGAGAATCCCAACGGATGGCGCGTATCGAAGGCGGAGGGAATCGCTCTCCTCTCTGCATCTGCAGAGGAGAACGACACGCTCCTCTTGGATGACCCTTCCGTAGCGGCAGGCTATCTGACCGAAACCTACGTGGAATACGACTGGTATCGGTCGGAGGAGGAGCCTCCCGTAACCGAAGCACCGCCTACTACCGAAGAGCCGGTGATCATCACCGTTACGTTGCATCTGGACGCTGACGGCGGTGAGCTGGAGGAGGAGTATGTCACCCTGATCCTCGGCGAGCCCTACGGTGATCTGCCCACTCCCTCTCGCATGGGATATTCCTTTGGCGGCTGGTTCTTAGCGGAAAACGATCAGCAGATCACAGCCTCTACCGTCGTGGAGACCGAGAAGGATCATACGGTGTACGCCAAGTGGACTGCGCTGGCCGAAGGCGTTCAGTTCAATGCTTGCGGTGGCAGCGTTTCCGTCACCGATAAATCGGTGACCTTTGGCACGGCATACGGCACTCTGCCCACACCCACCCGTGCGGGATATACCTTCGTGGGTTGGTTCACCGCACAAAGCGGCGGTCAGCAGGTGCTGGAGAGCACGATCGTGGACAAAACGGAGCCCCATATGCTGTACGCTCACTGGATGGCTAAGGAATATACCGTGCTGCTGAATTCCAACGGCGGTATAGCAACGCAGCCCAGTATCAAGGTCACCTACGACGCTACCTACGGCACGCTCCCCACGCCCACGCGCACGGGGCACACCTTTGACGGTTGGTACACCTCGGCAACCGGTGGCACCAAGATCACCTCTACTACTAAGGTGAAGATCGAAACCTCCCAGACCATTTACGCCCACTGGACGGCGAACTCCTATACCGTGAAATTCGACGCCAACGGCGGCAGCGGCACGATGAGCGCGCAGACGATGACCTACGGCAAATCGGCTTCACTGAAGAGCGGTGGATTTACCAAGGAAAACTGCGGCTTCCTCGGCTGGAGCACCAGCCCCAACGCCCTGCTGGCGCAGTACACCAACGGACAGAGCGTGACCAATCTGGCAAATAGCGGCAGTATTACGCTGTACGCCGTATGGG
>JAFTKV010000033.1 GCA_017453085.1 Clostridia bacterium | reverse complement strand
CTGCGATCGGTGAAAAAGCCTTCTTTGGCTGTATGAATCTGGTGGAGATCGGTGTGGATGCCGCCAGCCAGCATTTCGTTTCCAAGGGCAATTGCCTGATCGAGCGTTCCACCAAGCGGCTCCTGCAGGGCTGCTCCACCTCCCAGATCCCCGTGGACGGCAGCGTTACCGAGATCGGTGACTACGCCTTCGCCGGTTGCAGAGGACTTACCTCAATCCACATCCCCGTGACGGTGAATACCATCGCCGGCACCGCCTTTACGGGCTGCAGCGGTCTGGAAAGCATCACCGCATCTACCGGTAACACCCATTATAATGCCATTGATAACTGCCTGATCGTTTCGGGCACCCGTACCCTTCTGCTGGGCTGTAAGAACAGCGTGATCCCTGCCGACGGCAGCGTGATCCGCATCGGTAACGGTGCTTTTTCGGGCAGCGGTGTGACCACGCTGGCGATCCCCGACGCCGTCACCGAGATCGGCGAAGCAGCGTTTGAGGATTGCACCTCTCTGGAATCGATCACCGTAGGCAGCGGCATCACCACCGCTCAGGCACTCAACCCCGCCGCATTCGACGGCTGCTGCAGCCTTGGCGAGATCAAGGTTTCGGAAAACCATCCTGCCTTCGTCGTTTGGCAGGGCTGTCTGATCGATCAGACCACTGCCACTCTGCTGCTGGGCTCCAACAACGCCAAGGGCAAGACCGAGGACGGCACACTGCTGAACGTTACCTCCATCGGTGCCTACGCCTTCGCAGGACGCACGCTGGAATCCTTCTTTATCCCGAAGACCGTGACCTCTATCGGCGATTTTGCCTTCTACGGCTGTAAGGCTTTGTCGGGCATCACCTACGAGGGAGACAGCGAGGCCTGGACCTCCGTCACCCTGGGCAACGCCTGGTACGCCTTCACCGCGTTCAAGGGCAAGCCCTCCTTCGCAGAATAAACTCATCTGAAAAATCCCGACCGATTGGTCGGGATTTTTTGGAAAAACAATATTGAGATAGCTGCGATAAAAATTGGTACCAAGGCGACGGGCGGTGATATCCGTTCGGTGCGGGCGGATATGGAATCCGCCCCTACGGGATGGGCGCACCGAGGCTTATCGCACACCACCTCAGTGGGGGAGCGCATTGCTCTCCCGTTTTCGAAGACGGTATCATACGGTTCGCACCAGGTGAACGTGCGCCGAGTTACTCCTCCTTGAGATCCAACACCGATTTGTGGGCGTGCACCAGCTCGATGAATCGGCGGTCGAGAGGGGAGAAGTGATAGCCGCGGCGATAGATCAGCACGTCCTTGTAGATCCGCTCGTCTGCGGCGCAGGGGATCTGCACCAGACCGTATTTCTCCAGCAGATCGTCGGGGATGGAGGACACCCACATGAAGGTCCTCGGCACCTTGGATAGGATCTCGAACTGACTGGCGCGCTCGTAAACGTAGATGCGGCGGTTGACGAACTCCGAGTTCTCCGCCTTGATGGCGTCGGTGAAGGGAAGGGAGGGAACGTAATGGTCGGGATTGCCGATCTCGGTGTAGGCGGACAGATCGGACAGAGCCACGTTGCCCCGCTTGGCCAGCGGATCGGCGGCAGAGAGCAGCAGACGGCAGGCGTATTCCGCCACCGGCTCAGCCAGGATGTCCTTTTCGTGGAGCATCGCCTTGAAATAGGATTCGAAGGTCTTCCGATAGCGGATGATGCCCAGCCGATAGTCTGCCTGCAGAAGATTGTTCACCGTCTTCAGCGAATTGGTCTCTTTATAATAGATCTCTGCAGGTCCCTCGGGCAGCTCGCCGGCAAACTGTGCAAAGGCGGCGCCGATGTAGCTGGCGCGGGGCACCGACACCGAAAAGCGGATCTTGCCGTCACCGCCGTTTTTATACAGTGCCTCCACCTTGTCGATCTCGGCAACGATGCGCTTGGCGTGGCTCAAAAACTCCTCGCCCTGAGGAGTGGGGGTCATACCCTTGGAGGTGCGCCTGAACAGGGTTACGCCCAGCGACTGCTCCAGCTCGCGGATGGAGCGGGAGAGATTGGACTGATTCATAAACAGGTTTTCCGCCGCCTTACTGATGGAGCGGGTACGCTCGACCTCAATGGCGTAGCGCAGATGCAGGATGTTCATACAGATCTCCTTATAGTTACTACCGATAGTGTACCATCTTTTTCGAAAAAAAGCAAGAAGCTCCTTGCAATTTCATCGGATTTTTGATAAAATAGGGAAAATGAACGAGGGGAGATGAGCAAATGCCCGAAAAACTGTCCACACAGTCCATCCGCGCAGCCATGGCAAGTCCCGTGGCGGTGGAGGTGCTGGAGTCGGTGGATTCCACCAATACCGAGGCCAAACGGCGGATCGCCGCAGGATGGCGGGAGTCCGAGCAACCGACGCCTCTTTTGCTGCTGGCCGAGACCCAGACCGGCGGTCGCGGGCGGCTGGGGCGGAGCTTTTCCTCTCCCCAAGGGGCGGGGCTGTATATGAGCCTGCTCCTCTTTCCCGACCGCTCCCCCAAGGAGGTGCTGGCCATCACCTCGGCGGCGGCGGTGGCGGTCTGCCTGGCGATCGAATCGCTCACCGATCTGCGCCCGCAGATCAAGTGGGTGAACGATGTGTATCTGTCGGACAAAAAGCTGTGCGGCATCCTCACCGAGGGGGTCACCGATCCTGCAGACGGACGGCTGTCGGCCATGATCGTGGGGATCGGCGTCAATTGCACTGCCGCATCCCTGCCCCCGGAGGTGGCTGCCATCGCTACCTCGCTGGAAAGGGAGGGCGCATTGATCGACCGCAACCGTTTGGCGGCGGCGATCTGCGACCGACTGCTGACCCTCTACGGCACGCTGACCGAGGGCGACTGGCTGCCTCTCTATCGGGAGCGCTCCTGGCTGGACGGACAGCGGGTGACCTGCACCCGGGACGGCGAGCGGATAGAGGGCGTGGTGCTGGGCATCGCCGAGGACGGCGCACTCCTGTTGGCCACCGAAGAGGGAACCGTCCGCATCGCCACCGGCGAGGCGACGGTAAGAAAGGTAAACGAATAACAAAAAAGAGACGGGAAAGGCTCCCTGCTGGTAAAACAGTAATTCACAATTTTCTTGGAACGGGCATGATTTCGGTCATGCCTGTTCTTCTTTTGTCAGTACATCTACGGGAATAAAGTCAATGAGGTTGTAGGAGATATGAATCTTCTGTTTTCTCTTCCCGCTGGACTTATCGGGTGCTTCTACATAAACCGCCTTCACAAGCTCTCTGAGAGCGTAAGGGGTAAGCTCCGTAAGTTCGCTGTTTCTCTTTACCCTTTGGATAAACTGTTCTAAATTCTCTGCCTG
>JAFTKV010000238.1 GCA_017453085.1 Clostridia bacterium | reverse complement strand
TTTGCCGAGCTATTTTGCGTTTTAAATATGAGCAATAAGCAACGAGCGCCGCAAGGATTTGCGGCGCTTTTCAGAAAGCTTTTGAGGGGTTCAAGGGGAACTTTTCTCGAAAAGTTCCCCTTGAAAATTCAATTTACACCGTCTGTACCTTCAGAATATTGGTATAGCCGGGCAGGTTCAGCGGAACGCCGCCGGTGATCACTACCTTATCCCCTGCTTCCACGATGTCGATCTGCTTGGCGCAGTCGATGGCGTGACGGAAGAGGGTGTCGGTGTCGGTCTGAGGAAGCGCCAGCACGGGACAAACGCCCCAGGAGAGAGAGAGCTGATGGAAGGTCTTCTCGTCGGGAGTGGCCGCCACGATGGGACTGTCGGGACGGAATTTGGACACGCGGCGCGCGGTCTCGCCGGATTTGGTAACGGCGATGATGGCACTGGCGTGAAGATCGGACGCCGCCTTGCAGGCTGCATCACAGATGGCGTTGGTGGTGCTGGTGTAATCGTTCTCGTGCTGCAATCCGCGGTAAACGCTCATTTCAAAGGCGTCCCGCTCTGCCTGTCTGGCGATCTTCGCCATAACCTCCACTACGTGCACGGGATGATCGCCCACGGCGGTCTCGCCCGAGAGCATCACGGCCGAGGTGCCGTCGAACACGGCGTTGGCCACGTCGGTGATCTCTGCACGGGTGGGGGTGGGAGAATGGATCATCGACTCCAGCATCTGGGTGGCGGTGATGACCATCTTGCCCGACTGATAGCACTTGCGGATAAACTTCTTCTGAATACCGGGGAGCTTCTCAAAATCCACCTCCACGCCCATGTCGCCGCGGGCGACCATAATGCCGTCGGAGGCCTTCAGGATCTCGTCGATGTTCTCCACGCCCTCGATGTTCTCAATCTTGGCGATGATACGGATCTTATGTCCGCCGTGGTAGTTGACGAATTTGCGCAGGGCGATCACGTCCTCCTTACAACGGACGAAGGAGGCCGCGATAAAGTCCACATCGTTCTCGATGCCGAAGATCAGATCGGCCTCGTCAGCGGGAGAAAGATAGGGCAGATCCAGATGCACCTTGGGAATATTGATGGACTTGCGATTGGAGATCTTGCCGCCGGAAAGCACCTTGCAACGGATGTCAGTCTCGTCCACCTCGACCACTTCCAGTCGGATCTTGCCGTCGTCAATCAGCACGTTGGTGCCGATCGCCAGCTGGCGGGGCAAATCGGAATAGGAGATGGTACAGATCTCAGCGTTGCCCTCCACCTCGCGAGTAGTAAGGGTAAATTCTCCGCCGTTTTCCAGCACGGCAGAGCCGCCTTGGAAGGTGCGCAGGCGGATCTCGGGCCCCTTGGTATCCAGCAGGATCGCTACGGGCGTATGCAGCTTGCTCCGCACCTTTTTGATCAGCTTGATAGTCTCCAGATGATCCTCGTGGGTATTATGAGAGAAATTCAGTCGCGCTACGTTCATACCTGCGCAGATCAGATCGGTAATCACCGCCTCGCTGTTGCTGGCAGGGCCGATGGTGCACACGATCTTCGTTTGCATATAGTTGGTTTTCACAATGTAACCTCCGCTTATCGATCAAACGCCAAAACAGCCCCCGTTCGGGAGCTGATGGTCATATTATACTCTTTTCCGTTTGTATTTGGGATTGACGTATTCGCGCCAATCCAGATCGCCCCGCTCCAGGGCGCAAACGAGCACCTCCGCAGTAGCGATGTTGGTCGCCACGGGGATGTTGTACATATCGCACATCCGAAGCAGATCGTTGTCCACCTCAGAAGGAGCAACCTTGGTAGCCGTATCACGGAAGAACAGAAGAAGGTCGATCTCATTATAAGCAATGCGAGAAGCGATCTGCTCTACGCCGCCGTGGGAGCCTGCCAGCATACGTTCGATCTGCAATCCCGTGGCTTCAGAGATATATTTTCCGGTGACAGCAGTCGCACAGAGCGAATGCTTGCTGAGTATGCCGCAGTACGCGATGCAAAACTCGGTCATTAATTCTTTTTTGGTGTCATCGGCAATGATTGCAATTTCCATGATCATGGTTCCTTTCTGCATTTTGGGCAATCGCCCGTCGGGAGCGTTCATCTGTCGGCACAAGGGACCGAAAACAGTACTGGTTCCCCAATATGGGCTCATTATACCACATCGTCAGGGCTTTGTCAATAATATGTGGAAATTTTTTTCGAATTTTGTTGTATATTTTAGTCGAAATCACCATTGACAGCGGGAATTTGCATTATTATAATATGTATATCGACTAATTCAGCGAAAAAGATCACCCTCGGGGACGAATGCCTGCCGCCGCAGGCAAGCCCGCACTTTTTCAGATTTTCTTTTGGCGGCGGAGAAAGAGAATATATGACCAAACAAACGGGCAAACTCACCGCGTTCCTCGAACGCAAACAAATCAGACCTTCCATGAAGGTCTACTTCATCGACGCCATGGGTGCCATGGCACTGGGCCTCTTCGCAACACTGCTGATGAGCACCATCCTCGGCACGGTAGCGGATCTCATTTTCGAGCCGATCGCAGACAAAAAACTGTGGGCAACTGCAGATTTCTTGCATCAAATCGCATCCTACGCCAGTTCTGCCACCGGCATGGCCATCGGCGTGGCTATGGCCTATGCACTGAAAGCGCCTCCGCTGGTGATCTACTCCTGTGCGGTAGTGGGAGCTATGGCAAACTCCATGGGTGCTACCATTGACGGCACTCCCTACAGCGCAGGACCTGCCGGTATTTTCTTCGTGATCATCCTGGCCTGCGAGCTGGGCAAGGTAGTCTCCAAGGAAACCAAGGTGGACATCCTGGTCACTCCCCTGACCGTGCTGTTGACAGGCTACGGTGCTTCCCTGCTGATCTGCCCCGCAGTCGCCTACGTAATGTACTATCTAGGCAATTTCATCAGCATCGCTACCGACTTTGCGCCCCTGCTGATGGGCATCGTAGTATCGGCAGTGATGGGCATCGTGTTGACTTTGCCTATCTCCTCCGCCGCCATTTGCGCAGTAGTCTTCAGCGATACGGTGATTGCAGGCTCATCGTCTCCCGAGGCGCTCTACCTTGCTGCCGGCGCGGCGGCGGTAGGCTGCTGCTGTCAGATGGTAGGCTTTGCTGTCATCTCCTTCCGAGAGAACAAATTCGGCGGTCTGGTGGCGCAAGGACTTGGCACCTCTATGCTGCAGATGGGCAATATCATCCGCAAGCCCATCATTTGGGTGCCCGCCATTTTCGCATCCGCCGTCTGCGGTGCGCTGTCCACCACCTTGTTTGAGCTCAAATGCGCAGGGGTGTTTGCCGGCATGGGCACCTGCGGAGTGGTCGGCCCCATTGGCATTCTGAAGTATTCGGGCTCCTCTGCCACGGTTTGGGTGGGGCTCATCCTGCTGTGCGTGGTGCTCCCTGCGCTGCTCTCCTTTGCCTGCAACGAGCTGCTGCGCAAGCTCGGTCTCGTGAAAACGGGCGACATGAAGATCGACGTGTGAGGGAACCGCCGGGGGAAACTTCTTGTAAGAAGTTTCCCCGAACCCCTTCAAGAACTTTTATTAAGCCCGGCAAATCCTTGCCGGGCGATTGGAGGGCTGATCTAACATTCAAGCCGACGAGTAATTCGTCGGCTTTTTTCAAAAGTTCTTGGGGGCTTGGGGGACCGGAGCTTCGCCGAAGGCGAACTCCAGCCCCCCAACCGTCACTCCTCTACTCTCTCCTCGTAGGTGAGGTAGGTGAGGGGGTCTACCTGCTCACCGTCGTGGGTCAGCTCAAAGTGGAGGTGCGGCAGCTCTGCCTGCTCCAGGAGAGCGGAATTGCCCACCGCGCCGATCAGCTGCCCTGCGCGGACGGATGCGCCTACCTCCAGACCGTCGGGAACGGTGTCGGTAAGATTGCGGTAGACGGTAACGTACCCGTCGCCGTGGTCGATCTCGATGCAGTAGCCCATCATAGGATCCTCGTAAGCAGCACAGACGGTGCCTGCTGCAGCGGCAACCACGGCTGCGCCGTCCTCGGTCTCAATATCAATGCCTGCGTGAGTGCGGTAGTCCTGCATCGTGATGCTGAAGGACAGCGTCTCGGTGTCGTGAATTGCGGTGAGATAGCCGTCCACAGGGCGGGTCAGCTTGAAGACCACTTTTTCGGGCGTGGGATCGGGCTTCGTGCCTGCCTCGGTAGAGGGAGGAGTGGTAGTGGAGGGACGGGGTGCGTCGGTGACAGTGAGATAACTGCCGGCGGTGGTGACATCCTCCGGTCTGCGTGCGGTGCCGACGGCAATGCTGAGGATCAGCACGGTGGCTACCAAAAGACTACTGCCTACGATCAAAGAGATCCGCAGGGTTTTGTCGGAAATACGAAAAGACTGCTTCATAACGGTTCCTTCCTTTTTGCATAGATGTTGGTGCTGTTAGTTTCACCCTTACAGGGGAAATTATACACCCGACGGCAAAATAATTCTGCCGAAAATCGGTAGAAGGGCTTGACGATTGGTCGTAAATCGTTTATAATACAGTTAGAAAATCTTCCAAAATATCTAATTATCCAAATCAGGAGGGCATAACTATGATTCTCGTAACAGGCGGAACCGGTTACATCGGTTCCCATACCGTGGTAGAGCTGCAGCAGAGCGGCTATGAAGTAGTGATCGTGGATAATCTCGTCAACTCCAAGGTGGACGCACTGGAAAAGATCGCGGCCATCACCGGCACTACCCCCAAATTCTACGAAGCAGACGTGTGCGACAGAGACGCACTGGTGAAGATCTTCACCGAAAACAAGATCGACGCCGTGATCCACTTCGCAGGTCTCAAGGCTGTGGGCGAGAGTGTCAGAAAGCCTCTGGAATACTATAGCAACAACATCATCGGCACCCTCGTACTGCTGGACGTCATGCGCGAGTTTGGCTGCAAGCAGTTCGTTTTCTCCTCCTCCGCAACCGTGTACGGCGCGAACAATATCGCTCCCTACACCGAGGAGATGCCTACTTCCGCCACCAACCCCTACGGCCAGACCAAGTTCATGCAGGAGATCATGCTGAAGGACATCGCCGCCGCCAACCCCGACATGGGCGTTGCGCTGCTCCGTTACTTCAATCCCATCGGCGCACACGAGAGCGGACTTCTGGGCGAGGATCCCAACGGCATCCCCAACAACCTGATGCCCTACATCTGCAAGGTTGCAGTCGGCAAGCTGCCCCAGCTGAACGTTTTCGGTAACGACTACGATACTCCCGACGGAACCGGCGTACGGGACTAT
>JAFTKV010000237.1 GCA_017453085.1 Clostridia bacterium | reverse complement strand
CGGGAACAGCCCGTCCCGATATTGGGTAAGGCCTGCGGGGACGATTGCCACGCTTTGGATCGACTCGCCAAGTGATGCCAGATCGGTCAGTGAACGCTCCAATTCCGCCCCGTCGTTGACGCCCTTGCAAAGGACGATCTGGGCATTAACGGCGATCCCTGCCTCGCACAGCCGTCTCAGATGGCGGAGAGAATCTCCCGCAAAGCGGTTATGAAGCATCTGACAGCGCAGCTCGGGACTTGTGGTATGCACCGAGATATTGATGGGACTCATATGCATCTTAATGATGCGGTCGATGTCTGAGTCGGTCATGTTAGTCAGGGTAATGTAGTTACCCATCAGAAAGGACAGGCGGGAGTCGTCGTCCTTGAAATACAGAGTCTCCCGCATTCCGCGGGGAAGCTGATCAATGAAGCAGAAGATGCACTTGTTGCGGCAGGTCTGCTTCTTGTCCATCAGATAGGTCTCAAACTCCAGCCCGATGTCGTCGTATTCGCCCTTACGGATGTCGACAGTGAGCAGCTCGGGGCCGCGATGGATGAGCAGGGAAAGAGTGCGGTCAATGAGATAAAAGCGATAGTCCAGCACGTCGGCAATGTCATTGCCGTTGACCGACAGCAGAATATCGCCGGCACGGACGCCTGCTTGTTCAGCGAGGGAGCCTTGCTCCACCGACAAAATGGTGACCATAAATCTCTCCTTGCTTGGATTTTTCTTTGCAGGAATGAAAATAAGGGCGTGTTGAACACGCCCCTATTGCTGTCGAAGTCAAGCCTCGGTTTTTACGATTTCCTTGCCGTGATATGTGCCGCAATTCTTGCAAACTCTGTGAGTCAGAACGAATTCGCCGCACTTGGGGCACTTCTGAATGCTGGGCGCAGTCAGCTTCCATACGTTCGAGCGTCTCTTGTCACGTCTTGCCTTCGAAACTTTTCTCTTCGGAACTGCCATGTTTACACCTCCAGTTGGTTACACTTTCAACATACTTATACAGTATAGCATACAATTTTTCATTTGTCAAGTAGTTTTTGCAAAATAGCCAGCCTTGGATCAATTTCTTTTTTCGGGCAATTGCAATCACCCTCATTGAGATCCTTACCGCACTTGGAACAAAGCCCCTTGCAGTCTTCATGACAAACGAAGGTATAGGGAAACTCCAGCACGATCGCCTCGAGGAGTGGAGAATCGAGGTCGATTTTCTGATCTTCGATCATGAGGTAGTCATCGTTATCTTCGGCTTGGTTTTGAAGCGACTGACGGGTTGCCAGCACCTTGTGGATGTTCAGCGTAAAGAGGCGGGAAATATTCTTCCAGCAGCGGGAGCAGTGGGTATCAAAGGGAACCTTGGCCACCGCGTCCAGCACCTGATAGCCGTCGTGATTGACGACCTTACCGGTGATCCGGATGTCGCCCGTAAAATGAATATCGTTGAAATCCTCGGGGGCGGGAGTGAGATAATCCAGCACAATCTCGCGGACTTCACCCTTCAGCATAGGGCGCACGTCAATCAGCATAGGAACTTCCTTTCTTTTGGCATTACAAGGCTTTCGATCTATTATACAAGAAAAAACTCCCTTTGTCAAGTGTGTTTTTTGAGAAAATCGGGGATTTTTGATGGGTGGGATTGTAGAACTTGACATTTGTGGCAGAGTGTGATATAATGAACCAACTGTTTGCATAGCAATGGATCCTCCTGATTTTGAGCATCTGCAAATCGGTGAATCTATTTGTTTTTGGAGGAGAAATGGATTTTCTTATTAAGTTGACCGTCTGTTTGGTTGCAGGCGCAGGTGCCGGACTTGGAACCGGTTTTGCCGGCATGAGTGCCGCCGCCGTGATCGGTCCCATGTTGATCACCTTTCTGGATATGCCTGCCTATACCGCAGTGGGCATTGCTCTTGCCAGCGATGTCCTCGCCAGCGCGGTGAGTGCATACACTTATAAAAAGAACAAGAATATCAACATCCGCGACGGCGTGGTGATGATGCTCTGTGTTCTCGCTTTTACGGTGGTGGGGAGCTTTGTAGCCAAATTGGTTCCCAACACCACTATGGGCAGTTTTTCGGTGTTTATGACGATGATCTTGGGCGTAAAGTTCATCTTGAAGCCGGTAATGACTACCAAGGAAGCCATGGATGCAGTCTCGCCCCGGAAGCGGATTGTGCAGTCGATTCTGACCGGCACGATGATCGGCTTCATCTGCGGATTCATCGGCGCAGGCGGTGGTATGATGATGCTTCTGATTCTTACCTCGGTACTGGGCTATGAGCTGAAATGTGCGGTAGGCACCAGCGTGTTCATTATGACCTTTACCGCCCTCACGGGTGCAGTGAGTCATTTTGCTATCGGCGGTCTGCCCGATCTGTCGACGCTTGCTCTTTGCGTCGTTTTCACTCTGATCTTTGCCCGTATCGCCGCTCTGATCGCCAACCGTGCGTCCACGAAAACCCTCAACCGTGTCACCGGCGTGATTTTGGTAACGCTGGGGGCGGTGATTCTGGGGGTAGAATGGTTGAGATAAAGGAAGAACATCGACTATGAAAAGACATTTTACGATTGACGAAGAAATCTTCATCAATCAATTTGTACAGCATATTTATTCGCTTAATGTTATGGAAGATTGGTTCCTTCGCAGAGATTACGCCGATAAAAAAGAGGTTATCCTGAATTTGCTGAATATGGTGATTCAAGCGCACCCGACTGATGGCGAGATTACACTTGCTGCGCGAAAACTCGGAAAAGAAACATCACCTTCTGCAGTTAAGCTACTGAATAAACGAAAACCGTATGTTACTTACGGTTACGAGATTGCCGATTTGCCCGAAAAGGAATTGGGAAACTGTTTCCTACTTTTGTTGACGATCCTTTCGATCGCAGATAATCGAAGAAGAACCACCGAATGTAAAGACGGCTGTAACCATTGGTGGCACAAGGATCTTTCAGATGAAGTGATTGTGCAAGAGATCAGACAGTCATTCAAATTATAAAACCTAAACGGCGCACGATCGTGCGCCGTTTTTCAAAAGTTCTTTGCCCGGTTTTCTTTCAAGAAAGCCGCGGGGTGTGGGGCAGAGCCCCGCATTCTACAACGCCTCTCTCAGCAGCCCCAGAATCTTCTTCTCCTCCCGTGACACCTTCACCTGCGACAACCCCAGTGCGTTTCCCACCTGTTGTTGGGACAGCCGATGAAAGTAGCGTAGCCGTATGATCTGTTGCTGATCGGGAGTGAGCCGTTTGATAGCCTGCTCCAGCGCAATATGATCGGTGAGGCGATCCAGCGGTGCGTCGGGATCAGCGATGAAGTTTTCCAGCGGAGCACCGTCCTCGCCGCCCACCGTTTCGCTGAGGGAGCGGACGGGGCCTGCCGCATCCAGCGCGGTGACGATTTCTTCTGCCGTGTACCCGGTAAGCTCGCAGAGCTCGCTGACCGTAGGCTCGCGTCCTTCCCGGCGGGCAAACTGTTCTCTTTCTCGCATCAGATGCACTGCACGGGTGCGGATGGTACGGGAGACCTTGATGATTCCGTCATCTCTGAGATGACGGCGGATCTCCCCGATGATCAGCGGTACGGCATAGGTAGAAAACATACATCCGAAGGAAAAATCGAAGGAGCGCGCTGCCCGAAGCAGCCCGATGGAGCCGATCTGCACCAGATCCTCGTACTCCGTCCCCCGATCCCGAAAGCGGAGTGCTACCGACTTCACCAGCCCCATGTTATTTTCCACCAGCTCTGCCAGCGCACACTCGTCTCCCTCGGCGACCTGTCGCAGCAGGGTATCGTTATCTGTCATCTCTGCTCATCCTTTCTGTCCGAACGGATAGTATCGCTCGGTTATGTAGAGGAGCTGCCGAATACCATTTCAAAGGCGACGGTAGTGCCCTTGGAGGGCTGGGATTTCACAGAGAATCTTTTGGAGAGGGATTGCATGATGGGCAGTCCCATACCGCCTCGCTCTCCCTCGGGATCGGTGGTATAAAGGGGCTGCATACAGCGTGCCACGTCCGCCATACCGCAGCCGTTGTCCTTGATGCGCACCTTCAGCGCGCCTTTTGATGTGATACGGACGGCGATCTTGATGATCCCGACCTTGCTCGCTCCCTTGTAAGCGTGGACAACGCAGTTGGTCACCGCCTCGGATACCACCACCCGCAGATCGGACAGCTCCTCGATGGTGGGATCCAGCCGTGCGGCGAATGCGCAGACGATCTGACGGGCGAACGCCTCGTTCTCCGACAGTGCGGGGAACTCCAATTGAAATCCGTTTTGTACTTTTCTTTCCTTCATGATTTTACAACCTCCTGTTTGGTTTTCTCTCCGCTGATCACGGGAATCAGCTTGTCCACTCCCGCAAGGGCGAGGATCTTGACGGTCTGAGGCGTGGGATTCGACAGCTTCAGCACGCCGCCGATCTCCCGCATTCGGGTATATCGACCGAGGATCAGCCCCAGCCCCGAGGAGTCCATAAAGTCCACGCGGGACAGCTCCAGCACCATTGCGTGGGGACGGGCAAGGAAGATCTCTCGATCGATGGTCTCACGGATATATTTGGCACTGTGATGATCAATGTCTCCGTCGATGACGACGTATAGAACATCGTCCTTTTTCTGACAGGTCACTCCTGCAATTTCCATAATTTATTTATCCTTTCCATTATTTTTATTTGGAAAACTTCTTGAAAGAAGTTTTCCAAACCTTTCAAGAACTTTTATTCAGCCGACGAATACTCGTCGGCGCGGATTCACACAGACTTTCCATACACCCCTCGCAGATGGCAGTGGAGATAACAAAAGCCGTGGCTCCTGCATACACAGGATACCACGGCTCTTCTGCAAAGATTGTCAGAATAGGGAACGGGATGAATATTTTTAATATTTATACCACGGCTGCAAGTATTTGCAGCCGTTTGAATAAAAGTTTTTGAAGATTCCAAAGAAACTTTTTTCAAAAAGTTTCTTTGGCGGG
>JAFTKV010000236.1 GCA_017453085.1 Clostridia bacterium | reverse complement strand
TGTTTCGGCGGGACGAGCTGTCGGAGAACTATCATTGGTTCGAGGACGGCGTGTGGATGTCGAGGAATCTTTGATTTGAGGCGCCCGGTTCTTCGAAAGTTATTACAACGCATCGGTAAATGCTGTAAATTCCGCTCCCTCGGCATTGTTTGAATGAACAAAAAACAAGCATGCGAATTGTACAAATTGCCGTTTTTGCCAATGTTCATTGTAAAAATAGCGAAAAGTTATTGACAAATTGTGAATTTTGAGATACAATGTAATTACCAATGAGCGAGGCGAACTCCGCTCAAATTTTATTTGGAGGAAAACCATGAAAAAGACATTTTCACGTTTACTGGTGATCGCAATGATCGCGTGCATGCTGCCTGTGTTTACCGTTTCTGTAAGCGCAGC
The DNA here is from genome assembly GCA_017453085.1 of Clostridia bacterium. GTDB lineage: Bacteria > Bacillota > Clostridia > Oscillospirales > CAG-272 > CAKSQF01. Next base: position 6,014 of record JAFTKV010000236.1, on the reverse strand, counting down.
TGAGTCCGCAGTAGTCGAGATCACCACTGCTGAAGAGTTCCTGTCCATCGAAAACAACCTGGGCGGCAACTACAAGCTGATGAACGACATCACCCTTACCGAGGGTCTGTCCTACAAGGAAGAGGGCAAGCGCTTCTCCGGTACCTTCGACGGTAACGGCAAGACCATCACTCTGGACTTTGTTGACCAAGAATGGGCACGTTCCGGCCTGTTCTGCTCTGTTGAGGGCACCAACGTTACCATTAAGAATCTGAACGTTACCGGTAAGCTGGAAAGCAACGGCAACAGCACCGGCGTGGTCATCGGCACCATCAACGGCGACAACAGCGTTGTCACTATTGAAAACGTTACTACCGACATCAGCTTCAAGGCTGACAACTCCACCAACGGTCAGGGCGGTATCATCGGTTGCGTCGAGAACAACGGCACCGTAAACCTGATCAACTGTACCAGCAAGGGCGATATCATCGGCGAGGTAGTCGGTGGTCTCATCGGCTCTGTTCGTCACGATTCCAAGATTAACATCACCAACTGTACTAACGAGGGTGACATCACCTCTACCAATCTGTATGCGGACTACCGTGGAGCAGGTGGCTTCATCGGCAAGGTACAGAACGGCAACACGAACATTACTCTGAAGAACTCCACCAACAAGGGCGACGTAACCGCTAAGTTTGTTGTAGCTAACGCATACGTTGGTCACAACAACTCCGGCAGCTTCACTGTCGAAGGCTGCACCAACACCGGTAAGGTTATCTCCGGCGGTCTGGAGTTGCCCGCTGACACTGCAGTTGCACGCGACCAGGGTATCTGGGGCGACGCCGGCTTCGGCTTCAACTTCAGCAATGGCGAACTGAAGGGTTCTCCTCGTTTCCATGCCAATCCTTCTCTGAATGGCTGGAAGGCATACATCAATGGCGTTGAGGCAACCGACAAGGTTACCGTGAAGTACGTTATGAAGGCCGACAAGCCCGAAGAGCAGGAAGACCGTAAGGTTGAAATCGTTGCAAGCTGCAACGGCCTGTACGACGGCTATGCATCCGTAACCATCATCTGGGAAAACGGCAAGTACTCCACCTTCGGTGCCAACGCTCCCGCCAAGGCTGATGCAGATCAGATCCACGAATCCGCAGACCTCATCGGCAAGCTGACCGAGGTTACTATTGACGGCAGCTCTGCTACCGTAGACAATCCTCTGTACGAAAACGGCTTCGAGGATAACCTGAAGCCCCACGGTTCTCTGGGCAACCTGTTCGACGCAGACGCCGGCAACAAGTACGAGGGCTGGCACGTTCTGGGCAGCGGCTCTCTGATCATCGACTTTGCTCTGGCTACCGAAACCGAGATCGCGTTCTACGCACTGGGCACCGGTAACGACGACGCAAACTATCCCGACCGTCAGCCTGCTGAATGGAAGTTCTACGGCTCTACCGACGGCGAGAACTGGGTTCTGCTGAGCCACGTAAAGAAGGGCGACAACCTTCCCAACGTTAACAACCAGCTGGTTGCATTCGAGGCAGAAGAGACCGGTGTTGCATACAAGTATGCAAGACTGGAAGTCCTCTCCTTCCAGAGCGAAGAGGGCAGAGAAGCTCCTCCCGCAGGCGAGAGACTGCAGGGCGTATACGTTCAGATCGGTCAGATCAAGGTTTACTCCTGCGATCACCAGGTTGAGGACGACGTATGTACCGTTTGCGGTAAGGACTTCAAGGCTCCCGAGACTACTCCCGAGACCACTCCCGAGACCAACGTGCCCAAGACCGGCGATGCTGTACTGGCAATCTCCGCACTGGCACTCCTTGCAGCAGCAGCTACCGTAGCAGTAGCCCGCCGCCGCAAGAACGAGGACTAATTAAATCTATCAAAAAACAGACGCTTCGGCGTCTGTTTTTTTGATAAGGGGAGGGAAGTCATGACTCTTTGTTAAAACTTTAACATTATACCATCCTATCTTTTCCATGATTTGTGACATATTCCGATTGACAAACCTGTGTTCCCGTGATATAATAACCGTGGAGAGGTCTATCTGTTTCAGAGGGATTCTCCGCGGTTATCCTTTTTTAATCTATCAAAAGGAGAAAATTACATGAAAATTTTATACGTAGGCGGCGAAGCGCTGCCTTTTGCATCCACCGGCGGTCTGGGCGACGTTCTGGGCTCTCTGCCTGCCGCGCTGAAAGCATACTCCCCCGAGGACGACGTGCGCATGGTCATGCCTCTCCACGGAAAGATCACCCCCGCATGGCGGGAAAAAATGACCAAGGTTGCTGAATTTACCGTTCAGCTGGCATGGCGTTGTCAATACTGCGGCGTCTGGGCATTGGAGAAGGACGGCGTCACCGTCTACTTCATCGACAACGAATATTACTTCAAGCGTTCCCGCCTCTACGGCGAGTACGACGACGGCGAGCGGTACGCATACTTCTCGCTGGCGGTCATGGAAATGCTGGAAAAGATCGGCTTTATCCCCGATATCCTCCACGCCAACGACTGGCAGTCGGCGTTGACCGTCATCTATTCCAAGGTGAAATACCCTCACTACAACATCAAAACCGTCTACACCATTCACAACATCGAGTATCAGGGCATCTACGGCAAGGATATCCTCAGCGAGGTCTTTGCGCTGCCTGCCGATACAATGTCTCTTCTGGAGTTTGACAACTGCGTGAACCTGACCAAGGGTGCTATCGTTGCCTGCGACAAACTTACCACCGTCAGCCAGCGGTACAGTGAGGAGCTGCGTACTCCCTACTACGCATCGGGGCTGGACGGCATCATCGCCGAGAACGCCTACAAGTCCTGCGGCATCGTTAACGGCATCGACGTCTCCTACTACGATCCCATGAACGATCCCGATATGATCGGCCCCAAGTTCGGCGCGAAATACCGTCTGTTTACCAACAAGCTGGCCAACAAGACTGCTCTGCAGAAGGAGCTGGGTCTGCCCGTCAGCGAGAGCACTCCCATGATCGCTATGATCACCCGTCTGGTGTCCCACAAGGGCGTGGATCTGGTGAAGCACGTGATCGATCAGGTGCTGGAGGGCGACGTACAGCTGGTAGTCCTTGGCACCGGCAACGAGGAGTTCGAGAACTTCTTCCGCTGGCTGGAGAGCCGCTATCCCGACAAGGTACGCGCGCTGATTCGCTTTGACAAGAAGCTGTCCAAGCAGATCTACGCCGCCGCAGACATCTTCCTGATGCCTTCCAAATCGGAGCCCTGCGGTCTATCCCAGATGATCGCCTCCCGTTACGCCGCCATCCCCGTGGTGCGCGAGACCGGCGGTCTGTACGATACCATCAAGCCCTTCAATCCCGAAACCGGAGAGGGCAACGGCGTGACCTTCTTCTCCTACAATGCTCACGATATGCTGGATGCGATCCGCCGCGCCATCGCTCTGTGGCAGGATGATGCCACCCGCAAAAAGCTTCTGCGCAACGTGATCACCACAGACTTCTCCGGGAACGCGTCTGCAGAAAACTACGCCGATCTGTACAGAGGAATGTAAAAATCAAATAGATTTGGGGGACTTTTTCAAAAGTCCCCCAAGCCCCCCAAAACTATTATTAAGCAAAATTGCGATGCAATTTTGCGGGATGGGCTTTGGGGTAATTCTTTTTTTGTCAATTCTAATATTTATATATCATATTACCACCAACCCCTGAGATTCTTTTTCCATGAAGTTCTTGAAGGGGTTTGGGGAAACTTCTTTCAAGAAGTTTCCCCAAGAAAGGATCCCATGAAAACAACCACCAAAAAGACCGCTGTGAAAGCAGCAAAGCCCAGCCGCGAGCAGGAGCTGCGTGCCGGCATCGAGCAGAAGCTCTCCCGCTATTTCGGCACCACCCCCGCCGAGGCAAGCAAGGATCAGATCTACAAGGCCGTTCTGCTGGCCGTAAAGGATATCCTTGCCGCTAAGCGCACCAATTTCAAGAAAAACGTAACCCGCCAGGAAGGGAAGAAGATCTACTACCTCTGCATGGAATTCCTCATTGGCAGACAGCTGAGAAACAATCTGGGCAATCTGGGCATCGAGAAGGATTATGCCAAGATCCTCGCCGAATGGGGCTATAACCTCGACGAGCTCTACGAGCTGGAAGCCGATCCCGGCCTTGGCAACGGCGGTCTGGGTCGCCTTGCCGCCTGCTTTATGGACGGCCTCACCTCCCAGAATTACTCCGCAACCGGCTTCTCCATCCTTTACGAGTACGGTCTGTTCAAGCAGAAGATCGTAGACGGCGACCAGATGGAGCTCCCCGACGTGTGGATGCCCTCCGGCGAGAGCTGGCTGGTACCCCGTACCGACAAGACCTGCACCGTCAGACTGGGCGGTCATATCACCGAAAACTGGGTGGACGGCAAGTGTGATATCGTCCACACCAACTATACCGAGATCCAGGCCGTCCCCTACGACATCCTCATCTCGGGCGCTGACTGCGAGGCGGTCAACTCCCTGCGCCTGTGGAAGGCATCTGCGGTGAACAACTTCTCTATGAATCTCTTCTCGCAGGGCGAGTACTTCCGCGCTATGGAGGAGCAGAACCAGGCGGCCATCATCTCCAAGGTGCTCTATCCCTCGGATAACCACGAGGAAGGCAAGCTGCTCCGTCTGACCCAGCAGTATTTCTTGGTTTGCGCATCCCTCCAGTCCATCATCGCCGACCACCTGCGCTCCTACGGCAACCTGAACAACTTCGCCGATAAGGTGTCCATCCACATCAACGATACCCACCCCGCACTGGTGGTGCCCGAGCTGATGCGCATCCTCATCGACACCTACTCCTACACCTGGGAGGACGCATGGGCGATCGTCACCAAGATGGTTTCCTACACCAACCACACCGTCCTGCCCGAAGCACTGGAGACCTGGAACGAGGATCTCTTCCGCTACAAGCTCCCCCGTCTGCACCAGATCGTTTGCGAGATCAACCGCCGCTTCTGCGCAGACCTGTGGAACCGCTATCCCGGCGACTGGGATCGCATCACCCATATGTCCATCCTCTCTCACGGCAGAGTCAAGATGGCAAACCTGTCGGTAGTGGGCTCTCACACCGTCAACGGAGTGTCGAAGCTCCATTCCGATATCCTCACCAAGACCATTTTCTCGGACTTCTACAACTACACCCCCGAGAAGTTCACCAACGTCACCAATGGTATCGCACACCGCCGCTGGCTGTGCTACGCCAACCCCGGTCTGTGCGACCTGCTGGACGAGACCATCGGTACCACCTACCGCAAAAATCCCGACAAGCTGCAGGACTTCAAGAAGTTTGCCGACGACAAAGCGGTTCTCGACCGTCTGTCCCAGATCAAGATGGACAACAAGGTGCGCTTCTCCAACTGGCTCAAGTCCCGCACCGGCGTGGGCATTGATCCCGCCTCTCTCTTTGACGTGCAGATCAAGCGTATGCACGAGTATAAGCGTCAGCTGCTGAACACCCTGCGGATCATCTCCCTCTACGTTCAGCTGAAGGAAAATCCCGACAGGGAGATGACTCCTCAGACCTTCATCTTCGGTGCAAAGGCCGCTCCCGGCTACTATATGGCGAAGCAGATCATCAAGCTGATCTACTGCATCTCCGCTGATATTGAGAAGGATCCCAAGCTCCGTGAGAAGATGCGGGTAGTCTTCGCAGAGGATTACCGCGTATCCATGGCTGAGGTGCTGATCCCTGCCGCCGACGTGTCCGAGCAGATCTCTTTGGCGGGCAAGGAAGCATCGGGTACCGGCAACATGAAGCTGATGATCAACGGTGCGGTTACCATCGGTACTCTTGACGGCGCAAACGTAGAGATCGCCGAGGCTGTGGGTCCCGACAATATCTATATCTTTGGTCTGACCACCCCCGAGGTGGACGATCTGTGGCGCCGCGGCTACCGTTCTTCGGTTTACTACAACGGCAACGAGCTGCTGCGGAAGGCGGTAGATTATCTGAAAGTCGGCTTCAACGGCGAAGATTTCACCGAGTTCTACAACTATTTGGTAATGGGTCCCGGCGTTGCCGACCCCTATA
>JAFTKV010000235.1 GCA_017453085.1 Clostridia bacterium | reverse complement strand
GGAGCTGTACGGCTTTACCGCTGTGCTGAATCCCGGCGATTCGGATAACTACGGCGATACCGAAGGCACGCTCAATCAGTACGGCGCATTGTACATTCAGCCGACACTTCCCGAGAACAGCGAAAGCGGCCGTGCCATCGTTCAGGTGTACGACGTTGCCGGTGACCGCGTTTCCATTGACATTGTGGAAAGCGGAGAGCTGCTGATTCGTCGCTTTGCCGACGGCAATTATACGGTGACCGTGTCCGAGCAGAACCGCTATTTCAACTCTGCGGAAAGACTGGCACAGTTTACCACCTGCGGCTGGACGGCAGGAGAGGATTATTACAGAACATCCGTTAAGCTGATCGCCCCCTGCTATCGGGTTCTGGAGGCGGAAACGCCTTTGGCACCGGATTCCAGCTTCCTCATCAAACGAGATCCAATCGTCACTAGAAATGACCATGTGTATAACAACTGGCAGCTTTATAACTGGCCTTACTACACTGAGCTGACCTTTGATGTGATATTGGATACCAGCTTCCAGCTTCGCAACACCACTCTGCTGCTGAGCGTTCCTGCGAATATGGATCTGTTCCATATCTGTCAGGCGGAGCAGGCGTTCGGTACGCACATGACCTACAGCGATCGCTATCTCTCCGAAGACGGAAAGACGATGTACTACGAGTATCCGATCGGCGATCTGACCCAAAGACTGGGCAGACTTCAGCTGATGGTATATCTCAGATATGCAGAGGATATCATTTCCCTCGATCAGATTACGGATCAGTATTGCACCTTAACTATCATCACCGATGCAACGGTGGACGGAACGGCTTCCCGTTACTATGCTCCTGCCGGTTCCATCAATATGCTGGATAAGGATATGCTGTCCTATCTGGTATATGTGAGCCATGCACCCACGATTTCGGACAAAACCGGCATCAGTGCTATGGTCACCGCTCCTGCGGGCTCCGAGGTGGATCTGTATGCCGACGGTGAGCTGGTTGCGCAGGGGATCACCAATTATACCGGCGTAGCAGTTCTGCGTTACGACGCTCCCTTTGAGTGGATCTGGTGGGAATATGAGGTTTACGCCGTTGTACGTCTGGCAAATACCGAAATCGAGTTTACCACCGCCCCCGTCAGCGTGGAGTGCAACGAGGATCTGTCGGTTCCCGTGGAGATCACAGGTGAGATCGTGATCCGTGAGGCAGACACCGGCAAGGTGGTTTTCCCCACCTCTTACGATCCCGACAACATCATTTCGGTGAGCTTCCAAACCGGTGAGCGCAAGAACATCGCGCTTCGTTCCGAATTGGATAGCACAAAGCTCTATCACATTTACGAGAATTATCGCGTTTCCTTCGACAATAATGCCATGGGCTATGCCCGCGACGTTGCAATCGTGATCCGCTATCGGGACGAAATGGGTAACGAGAAGGAAGAGTATTTGTGGACCGAATACAATGAGGACAGCGATGCGTATCTCTCCACCAAGACGATCCGCAACATAGCCTATGATCCTGCCACTTTGCTGACGATGATGCAGCTGCCTACGCATATGGGCGTGGAGTGGGAGACCGCCGCAGATGCAGCATCCATTGTGCTGATGCCCGGTCAGATCGAGGCATTGGCGGAGAGACTAAAAACTTCCGAGCTGACCCCCTTCCAGGAGTTGTTCTGCGTAGAAGCAAGTCTGGAAAACACCATTTACGCACTGATGGATCCCGTAAAGACCGATTCCATGTTCGCGTATTATCCTGCCCAGATGCAGGCGGATATCATCAGCGACTATCAGTATGCGCAGGATCTGGAATTCATTGCGAGCAGTGCCTTCGCGGAGGCCTTCGGCTTCAGACCCGCGGATATGAATGAGGAGGATTATTATACCCTCATGACCCATGTGAAGTCGGGAACCATTGATGAAAGCGTCACTGCGGCTTCTCTGCGGCAAAGAGGCTTTATCGAGATCCCGGTCTACGGTGAGGACAGCGGCGTATTTATGACGAACACAGACTCCGGTCTGGAGATCTATGATTTCAGTGCCAACTATCATTTGACCTATGATACCGAGGCGTGGATGGATGTGTTCAGCTCCTATACGCCCGCCCAACATATGCAGGTCATGGCCATGCGGGCTATGGCACTGGACGCGGGCGAATCGGCCGAAAAATCCTTGAGTGAATATGTGGAGGGAATCCACGACGAGTACATTGCCAAGCTGATTGACACCACCTACAAGCAGTATTTGGAGAATAAAGAATTCTTCGAAGGTGCTGTTCTGTCGTCTGTCGAAGCCTTCTGTACTTGGATTGCAAAAGGCCTGAAGGAATATTACGACGACTCTATATTTGACTATCTGTGGGGTGACAACAATCCCTGGATCAGCGCGGCCAAGGATTATACCAGTAATCTGATCGGAGAAGGCTTGTCTTTCCTGAAGGATCAAATTCCGGAGAAATGGGTAGATTGGGACTGGGATAAGGATCGCCTGATCAATCAGTACTATGATGAGAACGGCAATCTGAATGCGGAAGTAACCGAAGAAGGACAGAACTATCTACAGGAAAATGGCCTGGAATACATTTCCGGCTTGCTGGATGAGTACGCTACGAACAAATTAAGCACTTTGACGGGCACACTGCTGGAAAAAGGCGTTGCAAACGTAGCGCTGAAGGGATACGACATGAAAGGCGCACAAGCGGATGCATTTGTCCAGCAATATTTCAATGGCGCCGCAAGCGAGGCCAGGGCGGGTGGCCTGGTGATGAAATTCGACGCTTACACAGAGTACGCGTCGCAACTGACATCTCTGGAACGCGACGGAATCATGAAGGTATCTCCGATTATGGATCCCACTAATCCGGAAAAGGTCATTGCGGTGAAGCTTGATTCCAACATTAAGGGTATATCCAACAGCGAAGCATTTGCGCTGGGCATGAATTATAACGGATGGGATTCCTCCTCGGCAAGCGGAAAGATTTATCGCGCTTTTAAGTTTAAGAATGACCGCCTGAAGGAGCTGGAGGGGCTTGATGAAACCAAACGCGGTAAGTTCTATGGCGCAGCCAACAGAATTCTTTCCTTCGGCAGCGGAATGATAGACGTGATAAAAGAGATTTCGGATACCTTCGAGGCTCTGGATAGAATGCGTGCAGACTATGAAAAGTATGCCAACGAAATGCTGCAGTTGGGCAAGCTGTATGCCAACGTGGATCGAGTCTATCAGGCAACACTCCAGCGCGACGAAGAGAATATGGAATACTTCGACATTTTCCCGCTGTATCAATCCAGCATGACGGACCAGTACGGAATAGGTTCGATTGCCTCTGATGAATATGGAAGCAGACTTGCCTTCAATATGATCTTCGAGGGGCAGGCGTTCGTATGGATGCCGGTATGGAATGGATATTATGATCCGGAAAAGGGCGAGGCTGTTATCACGGATAAGCTTTATAAACGCTTTACTGTGCGAACATATCTAAACGATTTCGTACAGTTCTCAGACGGAGAGCTGGATGAATACTTCAAGGATTCCAAGACCTATTACGTCTACGAAAGCCCGTTGTACTTCGACTACTTGAGTGACGTCAAGATGGGTATTTTCAGAGCAATGAGCGATCTGGAAAGACTTTGTAATCAGTATGATAAAGAGTCCCGGATAGAAGTACCCCATATGTTCACCAAGCTGATCGGCCTTACGTCGAATATCCCCGTGCCGGCCTTTGAGACCTTTGCAGAGCCGCTCCAGCTGCTGGTAGATACTGCAATCGATGCTACCTCGCTGATCGGTCTGAGCTATACCCAACTCTACAGCAAGGCAAACACCAATCAGTACAATTACAGCATCAGCAGATTGAAGAATGCCACTGAAAAGCTGGAGGAGCTGAAGAAAGATGTCAGCACCAAGGGTGATAATGGTGACGGTGTCTGGAAACGGAACGGTATTCGCTACGTTTCCTTCAATAAAGCCATGAAACTGTGGGATGAAATGGCGAAAGAAAACTGGTACAATCTTATGTGGTATCCTTCCGGTCTTGAAAACGGCCAGCATTGGGAGGATGATCCTTCGAGCGTTGAAGGCGAAGACGTTGCAGAGGATATGATCTTCACCGAAGAAGAAGTCGCCTCGGGTCTGAATCTGGATCTGGATTTCTTGGGAGATACCGTATCCTACGAAATGGAATGCTCCGATCCCCTGATCGACCCTGCAGGCTTCGTTTACGAGGCCGTGCTATCCAACCGTGTGGAGGGCGCTACCGTCAGCATCTATTATAAGGATGAAAACGGCAACGCAGTTCTGTGGGATGCAGAGAACTACGGTCAGATCAGCACCGTCACCACCGAATCGGGCGGCTACTACTCCTGGATGACGCCTCCCGGTCAATGGCTGGTCATTGCACGGAAGGACGGATATCGGGCTGCCGATACCACGGCTGATGTCAATGCAGTAGATGGCTGGCTGCCCGTTCCTCCTCCTCAGCTGGACGTGAATCTGGGTCTGGTAACCACCAAGGCTCCGATCATTGCGGCAGCGGATGGTTACCCCGAGGGCGTACTGATTCAGTTCAGTCAGTATATGGATATTGCCGGTTTTGACGGCACGGTTACGTTGACTATTGACGGCAAGACCGTACCTTGCGTGCTGACCTTTACCGACAAAGAAGTCAGCGCAACCGATGCGAACGTTTATTACGGCCGCAAGCTGATGGTATCCCGTCAGGACGGCCAGCCTCTGGTGGGCACCGTGCAGGTGACGGTTGACGGCTCTGTGCAGAACTACGCAGGCATTGCGCTGGGCAGGGACTACACCTCCGAGGAGCTGACCGTCAAGCAGTATGTCAGCCTGATCGACATGACCTACACCAACGTTACGGTGAAGCCTGCAGAGACTGTCACCGTAGAAGGCAGACTTCTGGATGCATTCGGCAATCCCGTGGCCGGAAGACGGATCATCCTCTCTTCCAACGAAGTCCACGCAGACCTTCTCAATGAGATCGTATATACCGATCAAAACGGTTATTTCACCTTCTCCGTAAAGGGAATAGACGTTGGATTTACGGTAGTGGACATTCATCCCGATGATTCTGCAGTGGATGCAAGCGTCACCGTTGAGACCGAGCGGATCACGGCGTTGAATCAGTATACCGACAGT
>JAFTKV010000234.1 GCA_017453085.1 Clostridia bacterium | reverse complement strand
TACTCTGGAATACTTCTCTCACGACGCATAGAATATAACGAATTAGTATTTGCGTTTGAAAAAGACTTTTGGGTAATAGCACCGTCGCTTGATTTAGTGAGGATGCTGTGTGTTTCTATTACCGAAATCGGAGTATCATTTGCATAAACGGGTAAAACAAACAGCGTAAGTACTATAAATAATATAGAAACTATAGTAATTGTTTTTTTTATAAATATATTCATACAATTCTCCTTGATACTACTGAAATACAGTTATGGTGCTGATAACAACCAATTGTTTGTTCAATATTGAAGCTTAAAGGCGTAGTATTTTAATTATTCCTCAGCGCCACTCTGGTACTTCTGAATCTGTGCTTCCTGTACGTTCTGAGGAGCCTGCTCGTAGCGAATGAATTCGTAGGAGTAGGTGCCTGCAGATGCAGTCAGGGAGTTCAGGGTAGCGGAGTAGCCGTACAGTGCGGACATGGGGATCTCCGCATCGATCTGCTGACGGCCGCCTCCTGCAGCATCCAGACCCAGCACTCTTGCACGGCGCTTGTTCAGGTCGCCGATGACGTTACCGGTATTGTTCTCGGGAACGATGATAGTCAGTGCTGCAATGGGTTCCAGCAGAACGGGCTTTGCTTCCAGCATACCCTTCTTGAATGCCTGAGAGGAAGCGATCTTGAACGCTGCCTCGGAGGAGTCAACGGGATGGTAAGAGCCGTCGTACAGAACAGCCTTAACGCCCACTACGGGATAACCTGCCAGAGGTCCTGCGCCAACCGATTCCTCGATACCCTTTTCGATAGCGGGGAAGTAGTTCTTGGGAACGGTACCGCCTACAACCTCTTCTTCAAATACGAAGGGAGTTTCCAGATCGCCGGAGGGAGAGAAGCGCATCTTAACGTGACCGTACTGACCGTGGCCGCCCGACTGCTTCTTGTACTTGAACTCGGTATCGGTCTTGCCCAGGATGGTCTCGCGGTAAGCGGTCTTGGGCTCGGAGTACTGGATCTCGATCTTGTATCTGGACAGCAGCTTGGAGGCTACGATCGCCAGATGCTGTTCGGAAATACCGTAGAGCAGGGTCTGACGGTTCTGCGCATCGTTGACCAGACGGATGGTGGGATCTTCCTCGGCCATTCTCTGGATTGCCTGTACAGCCTTGTCTGCTTCGTTCTTGTTGGGAACGGTGTAGCGGGTGAAGGCGTAGGGCTTAGCGATAGCGGTCTTACCGTAAACGACGGGAGTTGCACGGGTGGACAGCGTGTCACCGGTGGAAACGGAGTTCAGCTTGCTGAGCACACCGATGTCGCCTGCGTGGAGCTCGTCAACCTCGGTGGTCTTGTTGCCGCAGATGGTGTAGAGCTTACCGGCCTTTTCGTCGGTATCCTTCATAGCGTTGTACAGCATATCGCCGGACTTCAGAACGCCGGAGGAGACCTTGATCATGGAGAACTTACCGATGTAGGGATCTGCAATGGTCTTGAAGACGTAGGCAGACTTTGCCTTGGAGAAGTCGTAGTTACCTTCGAAGATCGCATTGGTCTTCTGGTTGATACCTGCACAAGTACGCTCGTTGGGAGCAGGGAAGAACAGAACGATATCGTTCAGCAGGTTATGGATGTTCTTATATTCGGGAGCAGCGCCCATAGATACGGGAACGATCTTCAGAGAACGGACGTTGCTACGCATAGCAGCGGACAGTTCGGCGTCGGTGAAGGTGTCGCCCTCGAAGTAGCGCTCCATGTAATCCTCGGAGGTCTCTGCAACTGCTTCCATGAATGCCTCACGGTAGATCTCCAGGTTTTCCTTGCTGTATTCGGGGATATCGCACTCAACGTGCTTACCGAACTCGGAGAAGCGACGGCCGCCCATACGGCGAACGTTGATGTAACCGACGAATTTGCCGCCTTCACGCATAGGCTGATAGAAGGGAGCGATCTTCTTGCCGTAGAGTGCTTCCAGATCCAGCACGATCTGACGGAAGGATGCGTTGTCGTCGTCCATGTTGGAAACGAAGATCATACGCGGCAGATTATACTTGTCACACAGCTCCCAAGCGGTCTTGGTGCCGTTCTGCACGCCGTCCTTACCGGATACGACGATGATAGCGGCGTCGGCTGCAGAAACAGCTTCCTGGGTCTCGCCGATGAAATCGGGATAACCGGGAGCGTCGATAATATTGATCTTGACATCATTCCAAACCACGGGGATCACGGAGGCGGAAATAGAGAACTGGTTCTTGATCTCTTCCTTGTCACAGTCACTGATGGTATTGCCGGCGCTGACGTTGCCGATCTTATCGATCAGTCCTGCGCCGTATGCCATAGCCTCGGCGAGAGTGGTTTTGCCGCTGTCGGTGTGACCCAGCAGAACGACGTTACGAATGTTATCTGTGATAAAAGCTTTCATGGGAATCATTTCCTTCCATAGTGGGATTTGTTTGGATTTTACGCATCAAACCGTGTCGTAGAAATCCCGATGCATCTATTATACAAAAAGATTTCAAAAAAAGCAATAGGTTTTTGTCTGATTTTTGTACTTTTTTTACAAAATATTTCTCGAAATCGAATCTCGGATCGGCTTCGCTGGCGGTCGTGTACGAATTGCACATTTATATTGTTTTGAAATTGTGTAATTTGACGAAAACAATTTACGGAGTCAAGCAAGATGTAACACGGAGAAAAGTGCGGATCACTATTGACTTTTTTCGAAATGCAGTTTATAATAGTTCATATAAAAGGGAGTAGTTTGCAAAAAGATAGCTTTTTGCGGGTGATTCGTCAGTACGGCATAATGCCCGGGTCACTCAGACCAAACGGTTGTAACAAGACTTTTATCACGAAATTCCGTAATGGGACAGTGATAACGGTCTTTTTATTTTTGCTCTGCTCCGAAAACGAAAGGAATTGTAAAAAATGGAAGCACTTTATGAGAATCTGCTGAACATTGAGTGGCAGCAGGTTGTGATGTGGGTGATCGGCGGTCTGCTGATTTTCCTGGCCATCAAGAAAAACATGGAACCTACGCTGCTTCTGCCTATGGGCTTTGGTGCGATTCTGGTCAATCTGCCTCTGTCCGGCGTGGTGGATCGCTATTTCCTCAACGGTGAGCTGATTGGCGTAGAGGAAGGCAAAGCATTGCTGGAAGCAGGTGCGGAAGGCGTTAAATACGAGCCGGGTATCATTGAAGAGCTCTTTAATATGGGTATTGCCAACGAGCTGTTCCCCCTGCTCCTGTTCATCGGCATCGGCGCGATGATCGACTTTGGCCCTCTGCTGACCAATCCTAAGCTTCTGATCTTCGGTGCGGCAGCGCAGTTCGGTATCTTCTTCACCCTCAGTATGGCGTCCCTCTTTGGCTTTGCGGAAAATGACGCGGCGTCTATTGCGATCATCGGTGCGGCAGACGGTCCCACTTCCATTTTCGTTGCCAATACGCTGAACAGCCAGTATCTGGGTGCCATCATGGTAGCGGCGTATTCTTACATGGCGTTGGTGCCCATCGTACAGCCTCCCGTGATCAAGCTGCTGACCACCAAAAAAGAGCGTATGATCCGTATGCCCTACGAGCAGAAGAGCGTATCTAAGCTGACCCGTATCCTGTTCCCCATCCTGATCACCGTGATCACCGGTCTGTTTGCACCCAAATCGGTAGCCCTCATCGGCTTCCTGATGTTCGGTAACCTGATCCGCGAGTGTGGCGTTCTGGACAATCTGTCCGAGACTGCGCAGAAGGTGCTGGCGAACCTGATCACCATTTTCCTGGGCATCACCGTTGCTTGCCAGATGCAGGCTCATCAGTTCCTCACGCTGAATACTCTGCTGATTCTGGGTCTGGGTCTGATCGCATTCATCGTAGACACTGCAGGCGGCGTGCTGTTTGCCAAGCTGCTCAACCTCTTCTCCAAGAAGAAGATCAACCCCATGATCGGTGCCGCAGGCATCTCCGCATTCCCTATGTCTGCCCGCGTGGTGCACAAGATGGGACTTGCAGAGGACAATCAGAACTTCCTTCTGATGCACTCCATCGGCGTCAAC
>JAFTKV010000233.1 GCA_017453085.1 Clostridia bacterium | reverse complement strand
AGCCCCGCAAATTCTTGCGGGGCTTGATTTGTATGAATAAATTGTAAACAATCGTTGGGGTCTGTTGACAATCGAATGATTGCGTGATAGAATACAATCAAAAGATTGGATGAGACTTCTCAAGTGAGAAAGGAATTTACAAAATGTCTGTTTGGGATCAAGCAGTGAAGGATCCGTTGACGGTCTGTAGGTTAGGCTTGCAGCTGACCGACGATCTGGTGGAGAATTGTACCGTTAAGGGGCAAACGATCAGCGGCGGCGATTACACCGGCACCCGCTTTCGGGGCGTGATCTTCCGAAACTGCCGCTTTACCGATACCGTTTTCACTCGTGCAGAATTCGTGGATACTGCTTTTGTCGATTGCGATCTTTCGGGAGCAGATCTGACAGAGACCTTTTGGGACGGTGCCCTTTGCCGTTTGGTGAAGGGGATCGGCATCCGTATGAGCGACAGTTATTTCACCGATACCGTTATCGAGGATTGTAACCTTCGTTACGCCGATCTGTCCTGCGGAAAATGGAAGGGCGGCGTTATCCGCCGATGCGATCTGCGGGAGGGATTTTTCAACGAATGCAAGCTGATGCGCTTTACGCTGTCCGACTGTGATCTTTGTCGGACGGAGGTCATGAAAACGCCTCTTGCTGGGGTGGATCTGTCGAATAGCAGAATTGACGGCATCCGCTGCAGCGACACGATGGCAGAGCTGCGGGGAGCGATCATTGATCCCCTGCAGGCGGTGGAAATCGCAAGGCGGATCGGGATCAAGGTCAAATAAGGAGAATTACATGGAAAAGAAAAAAACGCAGCCTGCGCCCGAAGCCAGCTGTGAGCATTGTATGTATTACGACTACGACGAAGAAGCGGAGGACATGGTCTGCATCATGAACCTGGACGAGGACGAATACGCCTCCATGCTGCAAGGGCGGAAGAACCGCTGTCCCTACTTCCGCTTCTACGACGAGTACAAGAGCGTTCAGAAGCAGATCTGACCGCAGGAAGGAGCATCTCAATGACCGTATACAGTTACGTCTCTTCCACCGTTCTCTTTTTCATTGGCGATCAGGCATACAGGATCGACGGCCCCGATAAGATCGAGATCAAGGTGCCCGCAGGGGAGTATCCCTTCACGGCGTATATTGCCTACTCCGACGACGAGTCGCCGGTGATCCAGCAGCATTATTACCGCCGTTACGAAAAAAACGTTTCCCGCTATTATCTGGCCACCACCGGTACGCTGTGGGTAGACGGGCAGGCAGAGCTGACGATCCGCAGCACGTGCTCTGCATTCAGCGGTGTTACCCGAATGGAGCAGGTAATGCTCAGCTTTGAGACCCAAAACTGCGAGCTGAAGGATCGCCGCAACGGCTTTTTGTCCCCCACGATTCCCAAGAGCATCATTCGCGGCTTCAAGGCTCGAATGGTGTTCACCTATATCTTTGCCGTTTTGATCCTGGTGATCGGCATCGTCTTCACGGTGCTGCTCTCTACCGTGCTGGATGAAGCAGCTCCCATGTCCGAGAGCGAATTCTTCGACATCCTGCCGATCCTGATCTCTCCCATTCTGGCAGTCGTGGTTCTGGCGCAGTCCACCCGTGACCGCAATTTTATCAAGATTTGCAGAAAAATTCCTATACTGACGGAGGAAAAGCATTATGATGATTTATAATACCGTGGATTATCCCATTGCCATTGAAATTGCAGGGAAAACCCATTTTATGGAGCGGGACAGCGAGCTGGAGCTTCACCTGACCTCCGGGACTCACGATTATCGGCTGTACAAGGCCGACGAGCACGACGGTCCTATACCGGCGCACCTGGAGAGGGCATCTTATTACCGTCATGCTGTCACCGTTTGCTATGCGGAAACCGGTAAGCTGACCTGCCAACGCAACACGAAGGTGTATATTCGGGAGGATCGGGAAGAACTGTACAGAGAGCAATACTTTTGGCGCCATCGCGGACATGCGCATTATCGTACGTACGATGCAAGCGTGTTTGATCTGACCGTGGAGGACGGTGAGCTGTCCGAGCGCAGAAAGGGCTGTCTCAACGAGAAGGTCTACAATCGCATGCTTGCTCCGTATAAATTCTCTTTTTGGATTTTGGGAGCGGCACATCTGGCTTTTCTGATAATGGCGGCACTGATTGGCTTTGGCGTGGTTGATCTGCATCAAACGGTAGGCTATGTTTCGGTGATCAGCTGCTTGTTTGCGCAGGTCGTGCTGATCGATACCGATCTGAAAAAAATCCGTCTCCTGCGCGTGCTGCAGTCTCTGCCCGTTCTGGTGGACGTGCAGGATCTCATGCAGCAGGATTACCTCTGATCCCCAACGAAAGGGAAAGGATTGAAAATGAACGTAATAGAAGAATTGGAAGCTTTGCGCAGTCAGGCCAAGCGGAAGCGCGCGGTGGCCCTTTCCCTGATGGGAGCGGGATTTGTTCTGTTTCTGCTGTTCTGGCCACTGGGAATTCCCGTATTTGTTGCAGGCGTGATCGCCATGCTCCTGTCTCATACCAAGCAGTCGGCGGCTTACGCCAGGGCGTACAAGGAAAAGCTGGTCACCGGCTTTCTGGCGGCACGGATCGACGCTCTGCACTTTGATCCCGATCGCGGCGTGGAGGAATCTGCCGTGCGATCTACCAATATGATGCATATGGGCAATCTGTACAGTGCCAACGACCTGATCGAAGGAAGCTATAAAGGCGTGCGGCTGTCCCAGTCGGACGTTCAGATTCAGCAGCGCACCGGAAGCGGCAAAAGCTCTACCACACACACCTATCTGCTGGGCAGATGGATGGTGTTCAGCTTTGACCGCCCCTTTGCCTGCAATCTGCAGGTGCGGGATCGCAATTTCCGCAATGCCAAAAACTCCGGCGGCCGTGGGGCAGGTCGGGGAAAGACGGTAGAGCTGGAGACCGGCTCTGCGGCATTTGACGAAGCGTTCCGCGTGTTCGCCGTGAGCGAGGACAACGCCCGCAAGATGCTGACCCCTCAGCTGATGGAGGCACTTTTGCAGGCAAGAGCGCAGGCAGACGGTCCGATGCTGTTCTGCTTCGTGGGATCCGAGCTGCACGTTGCGGTGAACAATCGGCGGGACAGCTTTGAGCCGCCGGTGTGGAAGCCCATCGATCCCAATACCGTCGGCCGCGAGATCGTGGCCGACGTCAAGCTCATCACCGATCTGATCGACACGCTGTGCATAGACAGCGGTCTGTTCGGGGAGGACGAATCGGAATGAAGCCGATGGAATGGTTGGTCATCGGCGGGGTGGTTGCACTGATTGCGGTTGCCCTTGCGGTGCGCCTGCTTCGGCGGGCAAAGCTGCGCCGCGCGACGTTGCCGCTGACGCTGGCCTATCTGGAGGCGGGCGGGATGCAATCGCCGCGCTATTCGCCCAAAGAGAGCATCGCGGGGATGGTATATCCCTACAAAGCCGATTGGGAGGATTTTCAAAAATCGGTATGGCATACTGTCCGAAAAGATTTTGCGGACGGAAAGCAATACGTATCCGGTATTTACAGAGATTACCCCGTATTGCTGTCTCAGGTTCATCTGTGGGTAAGAGACGAGGACCCGAATGCTCCGCTGATTGCACTTGGGTCCGGAAGCTACAATAGGCAGTGGAAGGATTTTACTTACTTTCGCGGCGAGTGGTTCATTTTCCGCATGAAGGCAAGGTGCGATGCCGATCTGACATTGATCGACCGCCGTCTCACCCAGCGGGAGGACGATCATTATCCGGGCGGTACCACTAAGACGCCGCGCTGCGTGCCGGAGCCGATCCTGGTCGGCTTGTACGATGCCTACGGGAGCTCCGCCCAAGAGGAAGCGATCTGCGCGCTGATGACCTCGGAGGCGGTCCGTGTGCTGAAAAAGCTGCACGAGCGCTATCGCCCCGTGATCTTCCTGCGGGGCAATCAGCTGCAGATTGGTCTGTCCGAGCTGGATCTGGATTTTCTGCGGCATTCGGACGAGACTGAGGAAGAGTGGCAGAAAAGACAAAATCTGTTTGCCGTCTTAGATGATCTTACCGAGTTGATCCGTCTGTGGGGCGATCCGCCTAAGGAATAATCAATCCAAATGCAAACCGCTCTTCCATATGGAAGAGCGGTTTGCATTTGGATTGATT
>JAFTKV010000232.1 GCA_017453085.1 Clostridia bacterium | reverse complement strand
GCATTCGAAAGAGGAATTTGTTATACTGAAATCACGATATTACGGAGGTGTATTCATGACTACTCTTGAACAATTGCAAAAAGCGTTTATTAATCTTCGCCTTGGCACCTTTATCCACTTCAACAGTGCGACCGTTCAATTCCATAACAATAGCGAGATCATCGACTGGGAATTCGATCACGAAAACGGAAGCGATCCCCGCCGCTATCCCTTCCACGAGGCAGATTGGAATCCTACCAATCTGGACTGCAAGGGCTGGGCAAAAGCGGCCAAAGCAGCCGGTTGCCGCTTTGCCGCACTGACTACCAAGCATCACGAGGGCTTTTGTATATGGCCCTCCGCTTATACCGATCACTGCGTGAAAAACGGCACCAACAAGACTGACGTGGTGGCAGAGTATCTTGCCGCATTCCGGGAAGAGGGCATCGTTGCGGGTCTGTACTTCTCCATCCTTGATCTGACTCACGGTATCAGCCGCCGCTCCTGTACTGCAGAACAGAAGCAGTTTATCAAAAATCAGCTGCGCGAGCTGCTCACCGGCTACGGTGAGATCCCCTTTATCATGGTAGATGGCTGGGGCTCTCCCTGGGGCGGCCCCTCCTTTGAAATGCTCCCCTTTGAGGAGATCGACGCCTTCATCAAATCTATTCAGCCCGATTGCCTCTTGATGAACATCGGTGCATCCGATGGCATCTCCCACACCGACGTGGTGTTTTATGAAAACGCAGCAGGGCAGGAGGTCAAGGGAGCATTTGAAGGTCCGGGCGTGTCCTGCAACAAGCTCACCGGCACCTGGTTCTGGCGTGACGGAGACGACGAGAAGACTCCCACTCCTGCCGCTTGGGCACTGCAGAAGATGGATGGCTATTTTCCCATGAATATCAACTTTATGCTGAACATTTCTCCCGATCCCACGGGAAAAATGGACGACAATCTGGCGGCAGAATTTGCAAAGATCGGCGAGGGCGTGCGGTATCCCGATCCGTTGACCGATCTGCCCGCCGGATGGCTTCGCCGCTAAAAGGAGCCGCTAAAATGAAACGAAAGCTATTGACCGCACTATTGCTGATTGCATTACTGCTCCCCATGATAGGAGGTGTGATTCCCGTGACTGCCAAGAATGCCAAAACCGAATACGATTTCACTGGCATTTATCTCACCCGCAGCTCGGTGGATCTGAAGCTCGGCGGCAGTTGTACCGTTACGGTTCGGCGAATCAACGTACCTCGTTCCGAGAAACTGATCTGGCACAGCTGGGACACCTCTGTTGCTACCGTGAGCCAAAACGGCGAGATCACCGCCGTGGGAGAGGGCGTCACCAAGATTACCGTCCTTCACGAAAAGTACAGCGCAGATTGTATCGTGACGGTTACGAAAGAAGATCCCGTCTATCGAAATTACGATCATACTGTGGAGCTACTGCAGGACTTTTACGATCTGCGCTTCGGTATGTTCCTGCATTTCAACAGCTCCACCTACGAGTTTGCCAAGATCGGCGGTGACTGGGCAGGCGAGCAGAGAGAGTCCCGATTTGATCCCCGCTCCTGGAATCCCGACCAGCTGGATTGCAACGATTGGGCAAAGGCGGCAAAGTCCGCAGGAATGCGCTTTGCGGTACTGACCACCAAGCACCACGACGGCTTCGACCTGTGGGACAGTGCCTACACCGATTACGATATCGGCTCTGCAACCAACAAGACCGACGTGGTGAAGGAATTCACCGATGCTTGCCGGGAAGAGGGAATCGCTCCTGCGCTCTACTTCTCTATGCTGGATATCAAGCACAAGATCACCTCCTCCGACTGCAACGCTACCGACATCGAGTTCATCAAAGCGCAGATCACCGAGCTGCTGACGGGCTACGGCGAGATCCCCTTCATCATTTTTGATGCGTGGAACGCATATTGGGGTGGTCCCAACTACGATCTGCTGCCTTATGACGAGATCGTAAATCTGGTGCACACCCTCCAACCCAACTGTCTGGTCATCAATATCAGCTGCGAGGCCAACAATGTCCACAGCGAGGTAGCGATGTTTGAAAGTGCCGCAGGACAGAACGTTCCCGACTGGTTCAGCAACGTCAATATTTCCTGCAATACCGTGTCCAAGCATTGGTTCTGGTGCGACAGCTATCCCACCGACACCTTCAAGAGCGTGGATTGGGTGCTGAATCAGAACGTTAATCCCTTTACCGAAAGCGATACCGTATTCATTCTCAACGTGGCACCCAATCAGAAGGGTGTGATCATTGACAAGTATAAAACGCTGCTGTCCGAGATCGGCAACGGCTATGAGAAGCCTGCTGATTCCGTGATCTTCCCCGAGGAATGGGCAGCGGATTACGACTACCGACAGAACCTGCTCTTCCACAAAACCGTGACCCAAGGCTCGAATGACGGCAAGGCAACTGCCGGCAGAGCGGTGGACGGCTATACAGACCCCGAGTATAACCACGAGACCTCCTCCCGTACCGGCTCGGACAAGGGCTGGTGGCGCGGAGATATCGGCTACGTGGCGGAGTTTGGTAAGCTGAAGCTCTATGCGGGTGAGGGTGGTGCAGATAAGCTGAAGAAGGGATACCTCTTCTTCTCGGACGAGCCGCTGGGCACGATGGACTACACCCGTCTGACCCAGACCGAAGGCATCACCTGCCTCCCCTTGCGGGATGGTGAGATCACCGAGGATCTTTTGACCATTGATCTTACCGGTCACAGCGGTCGCTTCGTAGGCATTTTGCTGAAAAACGGTACGCTGACCCTTGCCGAGGTGGTGTTGAATCCGGCAGGCGCATCCGACGATCGGATCGTGGGACTCCGCACGACCTTTTCCAACCACGCGATCAATGCGGGAACTGCGTTTGCAGATCTGGCACTTCCCGAATCCGCACAGTTCGTCACCGCAGACGGTAGCCTGAAGGTGCTTCCTCTGATCTGGGAGGAGAACAGCTACGATCCCCATCACATCGGCAGTATGGAGCTGATCGCTCATCCCGAAGGCAGCGACTATACCGTAAAGCTGCCCGTTACCCTTCACGACAGCAGCCGATTTGCCATTCACGCCCCCGACTTGGTAGTTGCGTCCTCCGTTTGGAATGCAGACAGCGACTGGGCTGCCGTGAAAAATGTGATCTCGGATACGGGAATGGTCATCGACTCCTCCAATATCCTGTACAGCACCCATGACAACGCATACAACGCCACCTCCATGTGGCACTCTGCAGACGGTGTTACCAAGGCAGATCTGACCTTCACCTTCCGCAGTCCCGTGACGATCTCTTACTTGCTGATCTGGAACCACAATCAGCAGAATCTCACCGATCGGGGTGTCAAGGAGATGGAAGTCTTCTATGCGGAGACCGCAGACGGCGAGTGGAAATCGGCAGGCGTCTATACGTTGAACAAGGCGGATGACGATCCCCGACAGACCGCAACCGATTTGCTGAGCATCGGCAGAGTGACCGCCGCCAAGATCAAGCTGGATCTGAAGAAGAACTACGGAAGCTCCACCCAGATCGGCCTGTCTCAGGTGTTCTTCCTGCAATGTGCAGAGGGGATAGAAAAGCCGATCGCGGCTGTTTCTGCCTTCGAGCTTTTGTCTAAATATGATTATCCCGAGGAAGACTACGCCGCCGCAGAGGCGATTTATCTCCGGTGTATGGACGCTATTGCGCGGGGAGATGCCGCCTCAGCACCTGCTGATCGGTTAGCCGAGGCGATCGAGGCACTTGAAGGTGTAAAATCGGTGAAGAAGATCACCGGCACGGATGCGCTGACCTTGAAGATCAAGGCAGGCGATCCGCTTCCCGAGACCATCCGAATTAAGGTGGGTGGCGAGTCCACCGACGTTTCCGTGATCTGGCAATCGCTTCCCGAAGAATCCTTGCGCGAGTCGGGTACTTTTACTCTGCGCGGACGGATCGCAGGTACGCCCCTTCCCGTCAGCATAGCACTGTCGGTAGCAGGGAAGTCCTCTGCCTCTTTGGAAGCACTGATCGAAGCGTACGGTTCCATTGATCTTTCCGTATATACGGCAGAGAGTGCCGCCACTTTTACTGCGGCGTTGGAGGCTGCAAAGACCGTAGCGGAAAACGCAGATTCCGCACAGGAGCAGATCGACCGCGCCAAAACAGAGCTGAAGAACGCCAAATACGGACTGATCGAGCCTGCATTTGCAACGATTTCGCTGAAGGAAGATCCGCCCGTGATCGGTTCGTCCGACGAAGACGACGAGAAGACCGATTCCGATCCTGC
>JAFTKV010000231.1 GCA_017453085.1 Clostridia bacterium | reverse complement strand
TGTTGGTCATTGTTCCCGGCTTGTTCTTTACGTCTTTACAAGTTGCGCATACTGCTGTTGTAATGAAAAAGCATGTGAATTATTATGCGTATATATGTCTTGCAACTGGAATAATCAATGTGTTATTATCTATATTCCTATCTCGCCTGTACGGTGCTGTGGGCTCGTGTATATCTATCTCTATAGCATATGGTTTCAGAGCAATTGCGCTGAACTTGTTATATCATAAAAAATTACGGATAAATATGTGGAATTTTGCCAAGAAGTGCTATTTGCGAATGTCATTACCGATTGTTATTTCGGTTTTGATTGGAGCTTTGCTATCAAATATTATCCCTATATTTGGATGGATTGGCTTAGGGATAAAGGGAGCTTTAGTAGTTGTAGTTTATCTTGTTGCTGTAGTATTTGTTGGCTTAAATGATCGCAAAGCGATTATTAATCAGGTTAAGTCATTGTTGCGTTAATAGCGCTACTGCGCACAAACAATTTAGGAGTATCAACCATGAACCAATTCGCAAACAAAACCCTGCTCATCACGGGCGGGACCGGGTCCTTCGGCAATGCCGTTTTGAACCGCTTCCTTGCCACCGACATTGGGGAGATTCGCATCTTCTCGCGGGATGAGAAAAAGCAGGACGATATGCGCCACGAATTTCAGGTGAAAATGCCTGAGGTGGCGGGAAAAATCAAATTTTACATCGGCGACGTGCGGGATCTGCAGTCGGTGAAGAACGCTATGCACGGCGTGGATTACATCTTCCATGCGGCGGCACTCAAGCAGGTGCCTTCCTGCGAGTTCTTCCCCGTGGAAGCGGTGAAGACCAATGTGCTGGGAACCGACAACGTGCTGACTGCCGCTATCGAGGCGGGCGTTAAGCGGGTGATCTGCCTGTCTACCGACAAGGCGGCTTATCCGGTCAATGCGATGGGCACCTCCAAGGCTATGATGGAGAAGGTTGTGGTGGCAAAGTCCCGTACCGTTTCGCCCGAGGAGACGACCATCTGCTGTACCCGTTACGGCAACGTTATGTGCAGCCGCGGATCGGTCATCCCTCTGTGGATCGATCAGATCAAGGCGGGCAGTCCCATCACCATTACCGAACCGAAGATGACCCGCTTCATCATGTCTCTGGAAGAGGCGGTGGATCTGGTGCTCTTCGCCTTCGAGCACGGTACCTCCGGCGATATTCTGGTGCAGAAAGCACCTGCTTGCACCATCGAAACGCTGGCGAAGGCGGTCTGCGAGCTGTTTGCTCCCGATACCGAGATTCGGATCATCGGCATTCGCCACGGCGAGAAGCTGTACGAGACGCTGCTCACCAACGAGGAGTGCGCCAACGCCACCGATATGGGCGACTTCTACCGTGTCCCCTGCGACAAGCGGGATCTCAACTACGATAAATACTTCAAGGACGGCGACAAGGATCGCAATCCGCTGACCGAGTTCAACTCCAACAACACAGAGCTGCTGGACGTGGAGGGCGTCAAGGAAAAGCTGTTGTCCCTCCAATACATTCGGGACGAGCTGGCCGCTTGGAAGGATAGAAAATGAACATACTGATCACCGGAGCCGCCGGATTTGTGGGCAAGAACCTGACGGCGGCACTCCGTTCGATTCGGGAAGGGAAGGACAAGACCCATCCCACTCTGCAGATCGGCGAGATCTTCGAATACGATCTGGACACCGATCCTGCGCTGCTGTCCGATTACTGTGCCTGCGCGGACTTCGTCTTTCATCTGGCGGGGGTTAACCGTCCCCGTGATCCTGCCGAGTTTATGGCGGGCAATTTCGGCTTTTCCTCCCGACTGCTGGATGCGCTGAAGGCTTGCGGTAACACCTGTCCCGTGCTGCTGTCCTCCTCCATTCAGGCGACCCTGATCGGACGCTACGACGGCGACTACGGCAGAAGCAAGAAGGCGGGGGAAGAGCTGTTCTTCGCTTACGGCGAGGAGACCGGTGCGAGAGTGCTGGTCTACCGTTTCCCCAACCTCTTCGGCAAATGGTGCCGCCCCAACTACAACTCCGCCGTGGCAACCTTTTGCCATAATATCGCCAACGATCTGCCCATCACGGTGAACGATCCGAACGTGCAGCTGGAGCTGCTCTATATCGACGATCTGATCGACGAGATGCTCGCCGCATTGGAGGGCAGGGAACATCGCTGCACCTTCGATGGGATCGAGACGGTCCTGTGCGACGACGGTAAATACTGCGCCGCTCCCGTGACCCACAAGGTGAAGCTGGGGGAGATCGCAGATCTGCTCCATCGTTTTGCGGATCAGCCGAGGACGCTGATGATGCCCGAGATCCCCGCCGGCTCCTTTGCCAAAAAGCTTTATTCTACTTACCTTTCCTACCTGCCCAAAGACAAGATCGCTTTCCCTCTGAAAATGAACTGCGATGCCCGCGGCAGCTTTACCGAGCTGATCAAGACGGCCGGCTGCGGCCAAGTGTCGGTAAACGTTTCCGGACCCGGCATCACCAAGGGACAGCACTGGCACCACAGCAAGTGGGAGTTTTTTATGGTAGTAGCAGGTCAAGGACTGATTCAGATGCGCAAGCTCGGATCGGATGAGGTGCTGAGTTTCGAGGTTTCGGGGGACAGGATCGAGGCGGTCCATATGCTGCCCGGCTACACCCATAACATCATCAATCTTTCCGAGACCGAGAATCTGGTGACCGTGATGTGGGCCAAC
>JAFTKV010000032.1 GCA_017453085.1 Clostridia bacterium | reverse complement strand
TTAAGAAAACAACAAACCCGAACGTTTCACCGATTGGTAAAAGGTTCGGTTTTGAATGCTTTGGTGAGGATGACAGGACTTGAACATTCACGATCACTCACTGGAACCTAAATCCAGCGCGTCTGCCAATTTCGCCACATCCGCATCTTTTATAGTATACTATAAAGCCAATGATTTGTCAAGTCTTTTTTGCGAAAAGTCAGAAAAAGAGCACGGCGGGTGCCGTGCTCTTTCAAAACGATCAGCCGTTATGGATGCCGTAGAGGAGCGGCATATAGGTTTCGTCCTCTGCGGGAAGAGAGTGTGCACCAGATTCTACTGCCGCAACTGCGATGAGTCCTGCATAACTGAAAAGCGCAAGTTGGCGGATGGTGGTTTCCACCTGATCTGCAACGCTGGCGGGTGCGTGAACTTTCATCAGTTCAGTTGCTCTGGCGATCAGATCGGCGTAAAGTCTTCCCATCTCCTCGATTTCGGGAGCGATAATCTCGTGAAGAGCATCAAGCTGCGGATCGTTGAAAACGGGAAAATCCGGTGTGCCCTTTCCTGCCACGTAATCTGCCATCTGACTATGCGCTTTCTTCCAATCGAAACGGTTCTTCTTTGGAAGAATACCTATGTCTGCGAAAGATATGACGATTGGATCACAGGTACTACTATTTCTGCCTGCTATGCAAATACTAGTGTATTTCCCTATTCCCTCATAATCCAATCCATAATTGACACCATAGGTATCATCGTAAAGACGCTTCGATTCGTCTTTGGGTGCAGTCTTGGAATAAGCGCCGTGACCGTTCATCATCAGCTCCCACAGGAAGACCCACAAGAGACGGTCATCGCTAAAATCTGCGCCCGTAAAGCCAAGACCACGAATTTCGGGAAGTTTTGCCCGAACACCGTCGAGGATTGCTTTGATCTTTTCCTCGCACATCGGCTGAACGGTGCGGTAAAGTTCATTGGTATACGCTTCGGTGAAGATCACCAGCTTGGTCTGATACTTGCCTCCCGGGAGAGCGGTGAGAAGATCGTAACGCTCCAGCATTGCGACCTCGTCCTCCAAATAAACGGTGGCGACGCCCATCTCGATTGCCATCTCCCGAATGGTCATAGGTGTGTAATAGGCGCTGAGAAGGATGTTTCCCGGAAGCTTACGATTAAACAGCGTTCGATATGCATCATTGTATCTACCGTTGTAAAGGGAAATAAACTGAAATGCCGAGGGGTTATAGCTTTTTTCTCCAAATGTTCTTTCCATACCGATACCTTCTTTCAATAGTTTTCGTGTTTTGAAGAGATAATACTTGACCATTTCCAGAGAAAGTCCCAGTTTTTTGGCTGTCTCAGAGCAGGATAGTTCGTGAAAGTAGTAGGCGAGGGTGCACTCACGGTACTCCTTCGACAGAAGCGCAATTTCACGGCGAAGCGCGCCGATCTGCTGATTTTTGGCGATCTCTTCCACGATATCCGATTCCATATCTCTGCCGTCGGTAAGATTTTCGTCGGGCTCCTCGGTGATGCGGCGGCTTTTCCCTCTCAGATACTTTTTGTAAAGGTTGGATGCCGTTGCCCAAAGGTAGCCGTAGAAGGCGTGATCGTCACGGATAGACTCCGCACCGCGGAGGACTGCTTCGATGATGTCACCCGCCAGGTCTTCCGCGTCTTCTTTGTGCTCCACGCGGGAGAGTGCATAGGCGAAAATCTGCTTCATGCACTCGGCGAGGAGTGCCGATACTGTTTCCTGCTTCATGGGTGTTGTCCTTTCACTTGGAAACTTGGTTTTGAAAGCTTTCATTTACATAGTTCCTGCAAGGGCGGTGTGGTTAAGGGGGATTTGGAGAAAATTTGCGGTTTTTGCGATAAATTTTTGATTTGTGGAAAAGAGTTAGGAGTTTCAGGTAGCAATTCCTGCGGAATTGCGATTATCTGAGAGAAGGGGCAGGCACCATCTCAAACGCCGAAGTGGCCCGCCCTTCTCTCAGACTCTCATCCCCACTCTCCTTGGCTATTCCTTGATAGTGGGGAGTATATATGATTTGTAAAAAATCTTGGGGCGGCAAGTACATTGCCGCCCTTTTCAAAAGTTCTTGGAGATTCCCAAGAACCTTCTTTCAAGAAGGTTCTTGGGCGGGATCCAAGGGCAGAGCCCTTGGTTACGCTTCGTTGAATGCTACGAATGCCTTGTAGGTCATAAACAGGTCAGCCTTGGAGATAACCTCGTAGGGTGCGTGCATAGAGATTACGGGAACGCCCAGGTCTACTACGTCGATGCCCTTCTCTGCGATGTAAACCGCAACGGTTCCACCGCCGCCCTGGTCTACCTTGCCCAGCTCGCCGGTCTGCCAAGTGATCTTCGCATCGTCGAAGATCTTACGAACGTAGCCCACGAACTCTGCGGTAGAGTCGTTGGTACCGTTCTTACCGCCGGAGCCGGTGAACTTGGTCATGACTACGCCGCCGTTGAGGTAGCAGGTATTGCGGCTCTCGTAAACCTCGCCGAAGTTGGGATCGAATGCAGCGTTTACGTCTGCGGACAGGCACTTGGAGTTGTGGCGAACGATATACTCGTTCACGCCCATAGATGCGGACAGCTGAGCGATCAGATCGGTGAAGACGCTGGACTTCATGCCGGTTGCACCGCCGGAGCCGGTCTCTTCCTTATCGGCAAGAATGACCATCAGGGTGTTCTTGGGCTCGTCTGCCGCCAGAATTGCGGTGAGCGCGGGGTAGGAGCAAACACGGTCGTCGTGGCCGTAGCCGCCGATCATGGAGCGGTCGAAGCCGATGTCACGGCTCTTGAAGGCGGGAACGATGGACAGCTCTGCGCTGATGAAGTCGGCTTCTACGATGCCGTACTTCTCATTCAGCAGCTTGAGGAGTGCCAGCTTGATGTCCTTGCCGTCTGCCAAGGGCTGAGAGCCGCTGAGGATGTTCAGCTTTTCACCGGGGATGCCCTGGCTCATGGGACGGCTCATCTGATCCTTAGCGAGGTGGGGGAGCAGATCGTTGATG
>JAFTKV010000230.1 GCA_017453085.1 Clostridia bacterium | reverse complement strand
TCTACTCCGTGATTTCGATCTCGTTACCTCGGTAGACTCAGAGTAGGTTGAATATTTGGAGCAATTATTGTATAATAAATGCAGAAAGCGGTCTGCAGAAATGCAGGCCGCTCTATTGCGAAATACAAGGAGCTTTGATATGAACGAGAAGTTTTTATTGTCCTGTGAATCGACCGTTGACCTGCCGTACGCCTATGTCAGCGGCAGAGACATCTCGGTGCTTTTTTATACTTATTCGGTAGACGGCGTGGAATACGAGGACGACATGGGCAGAGACGAATCTGCCCGCAAGCAGTTTTACGATCTGATCGCGGCAGGCAAGAAGCCTACCACATCACAGGTCAACACCTATCGCTATCTGGAGTATTTCCGCCCGCTTCTGGATCAAGGTGACGTGCTCCACGTTGCCTTCGGATCGGGTATGACTCCCTCCGTAAACAACGCCGTAGAAGCGGCTAAGATCCTGAAAGAGGAATATCCTGAGCGTAGTCTGATCATCGTGGATTCTACCTGTAGCTCGTCTGGCTACGGGATGCTGGTGGATATCGCGGCAGATCTGCGGGATTGCGGTGAGGAAATGAAGTCGGTGGAGGAATGGCTGCTGGCTATCCGCAAAAAGGTGCACCATAATTTCTTCGTTACCGATCTGACCATGCTTCGCCGTGGCGGACGGGTATCCGGTCCCACAGCGGCAATCGCAACGGTGCTGGGCATCTGCCCCACGCTCCGTCTGAACGAGACGGGACACATCGTTGCCGAGGGCAAGGTGAGAGGCAAAGCCAAAGCTGTTTCGGCAACCGTACAGACTATGGTAGATCACATGGACGGCGAGCTCAGCTACTCCGGCAAATGCTATATCAGCCACGCCAACGCTTATGCCGATGCAGTGGCAACCAGAGCGGCGGTGGAAGCCACCTTCCCGAACCTGAAGGGCAAGATCCCGATCTACGATATCGGCACCATCATTGCCTCCCATTGCGGTCCCGGCACGGTTGCCCTCTTCTACATGGCCGACGAAAGAGCATCATAAATACTCATTTGAGAGACGAATATGCAAGACTTTACTTTTTTCATCAGCCCTACGGGGGCAAAATTTCAGCTGTCCTGCGAATCTACTGCAGACCTGCCCTTTGACCTGATCAGCAGCAAGGAGATCTCCACGATCTATTATTCCTATTCCATTGATGGGGAGGAGCGCTACGACGATATGGGCAGAACGCCCGGCGAGCGAGAGGCGTTTTTTGGCGAGCTGAGAGCAGGGAAGTTTTCCAACACTACCCAGGTGAACACTTATCGCTATACGGAGTACTTCCGTGCTTTATTGGAAAAGGGAGACGTACTGCACGTCGCCTTTACGTCGGGGCTCACTCCATCTGTGCGCAACGCTTATGAGGCGGCCAAAACGCTGCGAGAGGAGTTTCCTCACCGCCGTCTGATCGTGCTGGACTCCATGGCGGGCTCCTTCGGCTACGGACTTTTGATGCTCCGTGGCGCAGAAATGCGGGATAATGGAGCAACTATGGAGGAGATTGCCGATTGGATCAAAGAAAAGGGCACCTTAGTGCATCATTGCTTCTACGTGACCGATCTGACCACCCTGAGAAGAGGCGGCAGGATCTCGGGAGCGTCTGCGAAGATCGCCACCGTTTTAGGGATCTGCCCCGTCATCCGGCTGGATCACGGCGGACGTCTGAAGGCACACAAAAAGGTGCGGGGCAAAAAGCACGCGATGAAGGCACTGGTACACGAGATGCTGGAGCACGCAACGAACGGTGCTGCGCACAGCGAGATTTGCATCATCGGACACGCAGACGCGCAGGAGGATGCGGAAATTGTGCGAGATATGATTTTAGAGCAGTTCCCGAACCTCAAGGATAAGCTGCTCGTCTATCCGCTGGGACCGGTACTGGTGTCTCATTGCGGCATCGGACCGGTCGCTGTGTTCTTCATGGGCGACGAAAGAGATGAATAATACGCAAAAAAGCACCCCGTCGGGTGCTTTTTTGTGATGTTATTTGGGGGAAGAGGAAGCATTCATTTCTTCGAGTAGTGAATCAAAATCAGGAGAAGAATCTTTAGCTGCACGCCATATCAGTTTGCCGTCTTTGCTGTAAGCACTGTAAACTGTTTCGGTGTAGTGCCAAATGGAACTAATGTATAGAGGGGTGTGTTCATATTCTCCGGTAATGTTTTCGGAAACCAAGAGATAGAAATCATCATAGTCCAGAAGAGCAGTGGGACTCCCTACGTTAAATTTATCAAACTCCTTACTGTTGGAATAGATTGTTTTGCCATTGATTCTGCCAATTACATCATGTGGGAAAGAATTGACTGGCTCAACCGATAGTAGCTTGAATGCATCGTTCACAATAACCTTTTCGCCAAAGCAATCGTCCGTATGAATTCCTGCGAAAGCACCGTCGTTGGATTGTATAAAGCAGTAGAGTACAAAATGATCGTTATCATCTGTATGTACATAACATACGCTGTCAAAATCACTTCCGCCAATGGTTTCGGTATCTAAAATATCTCCATTCTTATTCATTTTCATAAAATGGAGATCGGTGCGGGAGCGTACTCCCGTAACTTTGGTTTCGGGAGTTTCTTGTTCGCCAATGAAATAATAACCGTCATCACGTTCGAAGCAATCACCCAGCATATATCTATCATAATTCTCGAGCTGCTTTTCCCATTGGACAGAACCGTGTGAATCCAACTTTACTACGGTGGAAAAAACGCCATTCTCACTTGCCCACATATTGGTATCGGAATCAAAATGATCGTAAAAACCAAACGTTACCAAAAAGCCGCCATCAGAGGTAGGGATCATACAAGCGAGCGGGTGCGCGTAGGTATCGAGTTCCCGTGAATAACTTGTCAGCAGATTTCCCGCATAATCATACATTGTTATGGTGTAGCCGTCG
Source organism: Clostridia bacterium (assembly GCA_017453085.1). Classification (GTDB taxonomy): domain Bacteria; phylum Bacillota; class Clostridia; order Oscillospirales; family CAG-272; genus CAKSQF01. The sequence continues at coordinate 51 of JAFTKV010000230.1, read as the reverse complement.
TCGCTTTGCTGAAATTTCATTAAACGGTCTTCAAACGCACGAATGTTGTGA
>JAFTKV010000229.1 GCA_017453085.1 Clostridia bacterium | reverse complement strand
TGGGCGATTACGAGTCTGTGGGCAACGGACTTTCCGAAGCACAGGCAACCGCAATCGTGGAAATGACCCTGGGCAGACTGTCCGGCATGGAGCGGGACAAGATCGAGGATCGCCTTTCCAAGCTGGCAGAGCAGGTGAAGGATCTCACCGCCATTCTGGGCGACCCTGCGAGAGTGAACCAGATCATCAAGGACGATATGCTGGAGATCAAGCGGAAATATGGCGATGCACGCCGTACCGAGATCCAGCCTATGGAAGACGAGATCATCCTGGAGGATCTGATTGACCGCCATACCTGTGTCATCACCATGACCCACAGTGGCTACATCAAGCGCCAAAACAGCGACGCTTATTCCGCGCAGAGAAGAGGCGGTAAGGGCATCATCGGCATGACCACTAAGGAAGAGGATTTTGTAGAACAGGTGATTGCAGTGGATACTCACTCTCATCTGATGCTCTTTACCAACGCGGGCAAGGTCTATACTATCAAGGCATACCGTGTTCCCGAGGCGGGCAGAACCGCTAAGGGTACCAATATCGTCAACCTTCTGGAAATGGGCGAGGATGAGAAGATCACCGCAATGATCAGCGTTCCCAGCTTTGACGAGAACGAGTATCTCCTCTTCGTCACCAAGAACGGTACGGTCAAGCGTACCTCGCTGGCGGAATTTGCTATCCAGCGGAAGGGCGGCAAGATCGCGCTGTCTCTGGACGAGGGAGACGAGCTGGTTTACGTGCGCCACACCACCGGCTCGGATCACGTCATCATTGCGACCCGTGGTGGTAACGCCATCCGCTTCGACGAGCAGGATGCCCGTCCCATGGGCAGAACCGCTCGCGGTGTGCGCGGTATCCGTCTGGAAGAAGGCGACTTCGTTGCAGGCGTGACGCTGGTAGACGACAGTAAGACGCTGTGCACCATCACCGAGCGCGGCTTCGGTAAGCGTACCGCATTTGACGAGTTCACCTGTCACAACCGTGGCGGTAAGGGCGTGATCTGTCATAACATCGGTGACAGAACCGGTGCGCTGGCAGGCATTGCTACTGTCGCCGAGGACGACGACCTGATGATGATCACCAGCACCGGCACCATGATCCGTGTGAATGCAGGAGATTTGTCTCAGTACGGTCGTTCCGCCGCAGGTGTCATCGTTATGCGAATGGATGAAGGAAGCTATATCGTCAACTTTGCCAAGGTAGAAAAGCAGGATGACGAGGAGGAAGAGGCGTGAAACGATTCACTGCCGCATGGCTGATCCTGGTGGTCTTGTGCACGCTGCTGGTCGGCTGCTCCGGACCTTATACCGATGCTGATGCCGTAGAGATCATAACTCCTCTGCTGCAGCAGGATGCCGAGCTGAATCGCTACATCTGGGGCGACGGATTTTCCACCCGCGAGGATCCGGGCGAGGACGCCAACGTGACCGATAACTGCAAATACTATCGGGTCAATGAGGATGCACCTTATCACAGTGTGGACGAGTTCAAAGCAGCGATCTCTGCCGTATACAGCTCTCAGCTGACTGAGGAGATCTATCAGTACGCATTTGAAAATAATAACGAATCTATGGCTCGCTTCTGCGATTTCAAGCAGAACGGAAAGGTTGCCGATCTGCAGATCGACGTAACAGCCAATCATCCGCCCTATTCCCTCAGTGCGGTGTTCTATCCCGAAACGGCAGTGGTGGAGCGGTCTACCGCAACCATCATCGAGGCAAAGGTTGAATACAGCATTGGTAAGGATGGCGAGCGACAGACCACTACCATCCGCGTGCTTAAGCAGGACGAGGTCTGGAAGCTGGATACCCATACATGGGCAGGCGAGGTGGCGTAAGGGTTACGTTGGGGCTTTTCCCCAAACCCCACCAAAGAAACTTTTTATAAAAAGTTTCTTTGGAATCTTCAAAAATTTCTGCAAAGCCGCCGAATCCTCGGCGGCAGGGAAGTTAATTATAAAATACCCCGAAAATTGCGCAGCAATTTTCTTTATGAAAAGTTTTTAGGAGGTGCGGAACCAGATGTTCGGTGCAGTTGCAAAGCAACTGCGGCGAACTCCCACGTAATTCGGCAGAGCCGAATTACAAGTTCTATTCAAAAAAGGTTCTGCGAGAAATATGGCTAAAGCAACGAAGAAGGCGGCTGTCGCTGCGGTAGACAGCGGAGACGCTAAGAAAAAAGCGCTGGATACTGCGCTGACACAAATTGAAAAGGATTTTGGCAAGGGCTCCATTATGAGACTGGGCGAGAATGCTGCTATGAACGTTACGGCGGTTTCCACCGGCTCTCTGACGCTGGATCTTGCACTGGGTATCGGCGGTCTGCCGAAGGGCCGTGTGATTGAGATCTTCGGTCCCGAATCCTCCGGTAAGACCACTCTGGCTCTCCATTGCGTGGCGGAGGTACAGAAAAAAGAAGGAATTGCTGCATACATCGACGTAGAAAATGCACTGGATCCTGTGTACGCACAGAATCTGGGCATCAATATCAACGAGCTGCTGGTTTCTCAGCCCGACTCTGCCGAGCAGGCACTGGAGATCACCGAAGCACTGGTGCGCTCGGGCGCGGTGGACATCGTAGTCGTAGACTCGGTAGCTGCGCTGGTTCCCCAGTCCGAGGTGGATGCCGAAATGGGCGCAACGCAGGTCGCCGTGCAGGCAAGACTGATGTCTCAGGCACTGAGAAAGCTCACCGGTGCCATTTCCAAGACCAACTGTATCGTCATCTTCATCAACCAGCTCCGTATGAAGGTGGGTATCGTCTACGGTAACCCCGAGACTACTCCCGGCGGCTCTGCGCTGAAGTATTATTCCTCCGTCCGTCTGGACGTGCGTCGCACCGAAACGCTGAAGAACGGCTCCGAAAGCTACGGCAACCGTACCAAGGTCAAGGTAGTGAAAAACAAGGTTTCTCCTCCCTTCAAGACCGCAGAATTTGATATCGTTTACGGTAAGGGCATATCCAAGATCAGCGAGATCATCGATCTGGGCGTAATGATGGGTATCGTGGACAAGAGTGGTGCCTTCTACTCCTACAACGGCGAGCGCCTGGGTCAGGGCAAAGAAAAGACCAAGACCTTCTTAGAGGAGCATCCCGACGTTTGCAATGAGATCGAGGAAAAGATCCGCAATGCCGGTGCCGATATGGAGATCGAAACCGACGAGGATCCATTGGACAGTGCCGGTTTTGATATCGATCTGGTATAATTCCAAATAAAACCGATGAAATTCATCAATGCAAAGGATCTTCCTCTGAAAGAAGATCCGGAGATCGAGGATGCATCAGAGGATGTGACTCCTTCCTCCAAAAAACGAGCGCAGAAGGAGCGCGCGGGAAAAGTGCCTCCCTCTGCGCAGACAACGGCACTTCGGATGATCTCTATGCGGGATTACAGCAGTAGAATCCTGCGGGAAAAGCTGTCCGAAAAGGGGTTTTCTCAGGAAGAAATCGAAGAAACGCTGGAATTTCTCCGAGAAAAACGCTTTCTGGACGACCTGCGCTACGGGCGAAATCTGATCCGCTACATGGCAGAGCGGCGTTACTTTGGCGCGTACAAGATCCGCATGGAGCTTTACCAAAAGCTGGATCGAATATTCATTGACCGGCTGCTTCCGGATGAGCTGGAAAACTATGATTTTGCTGCGCTGGCCAAGGAACTGATCTCTAAACCGCAGCTGCGAGGCAAATCTCGGGAGGCGCTGATCCGCAAGCTGAAGGCAAACGGCTACGGAGTGTCTGAAATTCGTTATGCGCTGGCTGCTATTTCTCAAAGCGAAGAATAGCAAGGCGGACAGTCGAGGACGCCTGTCCCTACAAAATAACGAATAACTTATTATTCCCAAAAAGTTCTTTGCCTACTTTCTTTCAAGAAAGTAGGTGTGGAGGATAATTTATGAAAGTAGGATTTGTTTCCCTTGGATGCTCCAAGAATCAGATCGACACCGAGCGGATGCTGGCCAAGGTGGCAGATGCAGGCTACGAGATCACCGGTGAGGACATCGAAGCGGACGTAATCATTATCAATACCTGCGCGTTCATTGAGAGCGCAAAACAGGAATCTATCGACAATATCCTGGACGTGGCGTGGCTGAAGAAGCATCGCCATCTGAAGGGAATCGTGGTGACCGGCTGTCTTGCCGAGCGGTATCGGGACGAGATCTTTACCGAGCTTCCCGAGGTGGACGCGATCATCGGCGTGGGCTCCATCGGTGACATCGTTGCAGCCGTGGAGGCAGCCGCCAAGGGAGAGAAATACTCCTCCTACGGCGATAAGAACACCTCCGAGCTGGGCGGCAACCGCATCATCACCACGCCGCACTATACCGCATATCTGAAGATCGCGGAGGGCTGTGATAACTGCTGTACCTACTGTGCTATCCCGCTGATTCGAGGCAAGTTCCGTTCCCGCTCCATCGAGGACATCGTGGAGGAGGCCAAGGAGCTGGAGCGCATGGGCATCAAGGAGCTGAACCTGATTGCACAGGATACCTCCCGTTACGGTCTGGATCTGTACGGCGAGTATGCGCTGGCCAAGCTGGTGAAGGCGATCACCGCTGCTACCGAGATCCCGTGGATCAGACTGCTGTATTGCTATCCGGACAAGATCACAGACGAGCTTCTGGAGGAGTACAAGAACAATCCTCGCCTCGTTAAGTACATTGACCTGCCCATCCAGCACATCAACGACCGCATCCTCAAGGCGATGAACCGTCACGGTGACGGTGCGCTCATTCGTGATACCGTTGCCCGTATCCGCAAAGCGGTGCCCGATATGACCATCCGTACAACCGCTATCGTGGGCTTCCCCGGCGAGACCGAGGAGGAGTTTGAGGAGCTGTGCGACTTTATTAAAGAAGCAAAGTTCAATCATTTCGGTGCCTTTACCTACTCCGCAGAGGAGGGAACGCCTGCTGCACTGCTCCCCGATCAGATCGACGAGCAGGTGAAACAGGATCGGTACGACGTGATTATGAACACGCAGCTGCCTATCGTAGAGCAGTACAATCAGTCCAAGCTGGAGAAGCGCATAAAGGTCATCGTAGAGGGATTTGATCCCGTCTCCGAGGCGTTCTACGGCAGAAGCGCCGCAGATGCCCCCGATATCGACGGCAAAATCTACTTTACGGCAGCACCCGGTCAGCAGTTAAAGCTGGGTAGCTTCGTTTTCGTTCGCATTAAAGAGGTCGTGGATTACGATCTCGTGGGTATCAAGATCTGAGAATCGGCACTGCCGATGAAATGGAAAGGAATATTTTTATGAGTTGTCCTAAAAATTTACCTAACGTATTGACCGTGATCCGCGCGGTATTAGTGCCTGTATTTATGGTATTGGTGATCTTTCCCTTCTTCCCCGAAACGCCGACCCGTTTGGTGGGCGCGGCTTTGTTTGGCCTGATCTCGTTTACCGATATGCTGGACGGACATCTGGCAAGAAAATACAATATCGTCACCGATTTCGGCAAGTTCCTGGATCCGCTGGCAGATAAGCTGCTGGTGCTGGGTGCTATGCTGTCGCTGGTGCTGTTCAACGGGATGAAGGATGGCGATTATATCTTTGCGGTTGCCTGCACCTTTGCAACCTTTATCGTGCTGCTGCGCGAGCTGGCGGTTACCTCTCTCCGTCTGCTGGCAAAGAAGTCGGACGGTAAGGTGATCGCCGCCAATATGGCGGGCAAGGTGAAGACCGTTTCCCAGATCGTATTCGTGATCGCGGCGATGCTGGAGCCACTGCTTTTGGGCTACTATCCCGCAGGCTTCCAGTTCCTGTTCATCACCTATACTTCGCTGGCAGTGATGGTTTATATGACCGTTTACTCCGGTATTAAGTATTTTATGATCTATCTCCCTATGATCAAATCCGAATAATTCGATTATTTCAGAAAACCACAAACTTTTCCACATTATTGTGGAAAAGTTTGTGGATTTATCAACATTAGAAAGGAAAGGAGCCCGCTGTTATGACCGTTACCGAGCTGTCCAAGAAGCTGAAGCTGGACCCTCACGGCGTCTATTTGTTTTACGGCGAAGAGGAGTACCTGAAGCGGCGTTATCTGGAACAGATCAGAGATGCGATCCCGGATGACGGATTCAATCACGTCAGGATCAGCGGCGATCTCCTTGCCCTGTCCGAGGAGCTGGATGGGCTGGCGCTGTTTGGCGGCGATCGACTCATCGAGCTGTGGGATACCGATTTTTCCAAAGTAGGCGGCGAACAGCTGGAAGCACTCTGCGAGCTGCTGGAATCTGCCGAGGATACGGTGGTGATCTATACCCATCCCGACGAATTTCCCGCAGGAACGGCGAAAAAGCCTTCGCCTCAGTTAGCGGCGTTGCAGAAATGCGCCAATGCCGTGAACTTCGAACGGCAAAAGCCTGCCGCTCTGCAGGGATGGCTGGCTCGCCACGCTACGGCGCAGGGCTGCTTCCTGGCTCCCGAGCTTTGCCGCAAGCTGATCGACTACTCGTCTGCAGATATGTTCGTGCTGGCGGGAGAGGTGGAAAAGATCTGCGCATACGTGATGGCGCAGGGGCGAAACATCGTGGAAGAGAAGGATATTCTTGCGGTGGCTTCCCCTGCAACGATCTACGGTGCCTTCGACTTTATCAACGCTCTGCTGGATCGGGATAAGGCCAAGGCCTTCATTCTGCTGTCGGATATGATCCGCAGAAAAGAAAAGCCCCACGATATTCTGGGTACGGTTTCCCGTATGATGAGCGATCTTCTGCAGATCCGCGTGCTGCGGGATTGCGGCATGACGCCCGCTGAGATCGCATCCAAGCTGAAGATGCACGAATACGTCCTGTCGCTTCGCCTGCAATCGGCGATGAAGCGCACGATGGAACAGCTGGAGCATACGGCGGCACTTTGCAGAGAGGCAGATCGCAAGATCAAGTCTACGCGCCTGGACTCTTATCGGGTCATCGAGCTGCTGATCTTAGAGCTGTGAGGCAATGATGAAGCTCAAACTAAGCCGCGTGGTGCTGGTAGAGGGGAAGTACGATAAGATCAAGCTGGACTCTCTGCTGGACGCCACGATACTGACCACCCACGGCTTCGGGATCTTCAAGGAAGCCGAAAAGAAAGCCCTTCTGCGCCGACTTGCCAAGGAGCGAGGGCTGATCGTCGTGACCGACAGCGACGGTGCGGGAAAGGTGATTCGCGGGCATATCGCCTCGATCCTGCCCAAGGAGCAGGTGATCCACCTGTATATTCCCAAGATCAAGGGAAAAGAAGCCCGTAAGACGGAAGCCTCCAAGGAGGGTACGCTGGGCGTAGAGGGCATGGAGTCCGATCTGCTGCGTACGCTGTTCGCTCCCTACGCAGTGGATGCGGATGCTGCGCCTGCCTGCGAGCCGGTGAGCAAATACCGTTTTTTCGAGGATGGATTTACAGGTGCGCCCGACAGCACGAAGTCTCGCGCGCAGCTGTCCAAGCTGCTGGATCTGCCCGACGATCTGTCAGCAAACGCTCTGCTGGAAGCCATCAATTTATTGGGTGGACTTCCTCTTTATGAAAGTGCATTGACTCGGATGGAACCGTCCGAGGAGGGTTGAAAGGAGTTACGCTATGAAATGTCCTGTATGCGGCTGTGTGAAGGATAAGGTCATTGACAGCCGACCCACCGAAAACTCTGCTATTCGCCGACGCAGAGAGTGTCTTTCCTGCAAATACCGCTTTACTACTTACGAGGCCATTGAGTTTGCACCGCTGTTCGTTCTGAAAAAGGACGGCTCCCGCGAGGTGTTTGATAAACGCAAGATTCTGGCAGGCTTGGTCAAATCCTGCTATAAGCGCCCTGTCAAGCCCGAAGCGTTGGATGCGCTGGTGGACGATATCGAGGCAGAGCTTCTGAACAATCTCCGCTCGGACGTTCCCACCACCGAGATCGGCGTGATGGTCATGGATCGCCTGCAGAAGCTGGACGAGGTTTCCTACGTCCGTTTTGCATCGGTCTATCGTGAGTTCAAGGATATTGACACATTCCTGTTGGCCATCAATCAGCTGAGAAAACAAAACTAAGGTCCTGCGTGCAATTGGATCATTATTTTCTAAGAATAAACAGAAAACCTGCGAATTCAGCGATTCGCAGGTTTTTCATAGTGTGTTACTTGGATTCCGTCTCCTCTTTCGTGGGGGCGGATTCTTTTTTGCCGTTGCGGGCGTGGAACAGATGGCTGACCACGAATCCGAGGAAGAATATCGTGACGGCAGCGAAGGAGAAGATCAGAATGGCGGTCAACGGGCTCTCTGCGATCACTGACGTCTGTACCTTTTCAAGCTCCTCGGGAGTGTCCAGCAGGATGGTATGGAAGGTATAGGTGCGAGGGGTGCCGTCCTCTGCGCTGCAGACGATAGTGAAGGTGCCGGCAGTGGCCTCGTCCAGCGTGCTACCGGGGGCAGGCTCAGCGGGAATGGTCAGAGACTGTGCGACCCCTTTATCAGCGGCTGTGGGAGTCAGGATCACGTCCTGTCCCTTGACCAGATAGACGGTATATTCCGTGATCTCCGGGGAAAATGAAGGGAAGAGAAGTCCGTCTGACAGATCCAGGGAAAGAATGCGGTTATCGGAGGAGGGAACGTAGTTTGGATCGGCCAGGCGAGTGACGGTGATGGTGTACACCTGCTGCAGCCCCGACTCGGAGATGACGGTGACGCGGATCTCATTCTCGCCCACCTTCAGCTCGCGGCTGCTGAGCTTGATCTGCCCGTATTCACAGGCGGTGGCGGAAATATCGGCGTAGTAAACGGTATAAGGGAGGGTCACGCTGTATGCGGTGATCTCGGGGGAGAACGCAGGGGAGAGATTTCCTCCCACCACCGACAGTGCCTCCAGGGTGCACTGGGTGGACAGCGGACGGGTCACCGCCCAGGTAAATTCACCGCCGGTGAGCAACAGCTCCCGGTTGCCGTCGTAAACGGTGGCGTCCGACAGGGTGAAGGGGATCCCGTTGCCCTCTGCTGCGGAGTCAGCGATACGGAAGGTGAGGGAAAACAGCTCCGCTTTGCCGGAAAGTCCGCGGTTTTCCGTGGAAAGTCCCAGATATTTGATCACGCCATCCCCTTCGGAAAAGGTCATTTCCCAATCCTCGGGGATCGCTTGGCTGCCCACGTAGGTGAGTACGGCAGGATCATAGGTGACGCTGCCCTGTGCTGCTCGCAGAGAATCGCCTTCACAAACAAAGGTGAAGGTCACTTCTTCTCCCGCTCGCAGTGCCTTGGGCGCGGTGAGCGAAACGCTGTTGGTATACTCTGTCGAATCGTCGGTAGCAGGCGTTTCGTCTGTGTTGGGGATTTCCGGAGCTGTACTGGTTTGCGGCGCCTGATCTGCGTCGTCTGCGAACACGGGAGGGATGGGGAGATGGCACACCATTGTGCAGCAGAGAAAGACGGTCAGTAATGAAAGGATTTTTTTCATTTGATTCACCGATTAATCATCCGATCAGACCGATCCGGAGGGATCGACTGTCAACGTGAGAGGATAAAGTGCACAGTAATCTGCAAGCGTGATCTTTCCGTCGCCGTCCAGATCGCCTGCCCGCAGTGCGATGGGGTCAAGCTCGGTATTGCCCATCAGATAGTCGCTGAGCATAGCAAAATCGCTGACGGTAGCGTGACCGTCGCCGGTCAGATCGCCTGTAATGTAAACGGTGGATGTATCCTGTACCGTTCCGTTGTAGACCAGCCGTACCTCATAGCCGGAGGCTACGGTGGCGGTGTCGGGGAGGACTTTGCCGTTTTTCAGCACCTCAATTCGGTCGCCCGATTCAAAGTACTTGCGTAGCTCTGCCACGGTGGTGGAGGCGGGGATGCCCGTCACCTCGCTGTCGGTGATAGATAGCTCGCCGGATTTCAGATAATTGAGGATTACCGTGATCTGTATGGTCTGGCTTTTCCCCTGATAGTTGATGGAGACGGTTTGCACGCCGGGGGTGTCGTTGTGATAGCCGCTGACGGTGAAGCCGTCGGTGGTATAGGCGGTAGTGCCGTTGTCATAGGAGAGCTTCAGGCGAATGCCGGTGGGATCGAAGGGATCGTTGCAGAAATACTCCATCGTGTCGGGGTAATTGACGATCTGTACGGAGGTCAGCGTCTTTTCCTTCACAGTTACCTGGAAGGTTGCGGTCTTGCCGTTATAGGTGACGGTGACGGTCTGGGTGCCGATCTTGTTTTTGTCGTACCCGCTGACCGAATAATTGGTTACCGTTGCGTTGGTATCGTTGTCGTAATAGGCTTTGACCTTCATGCCGGACAGATTCAGCTCCTGCCCTTCAATATAGGTCAGTTTTTTGGGCTTGGCGGATAGCTTGATGCCGGTCAGGGACTTTGCGCTTACCTGTACGGTGAAGGATGTCTGGAAAATGCTGTAGGAAACGGTCAGCGTTTGGGTGCCCAGAGTATTTTTCTGATAACCGCTGACGGAAAATCCCGTGATTGCACTGCGGCTGCCGTCGGAATAGACTGCATTCACCGTCAGTCCGTTTTTGGAAAAGGCTTGTCCTTCCTTGTACTCGGTCTTGGAGGGATAGGTTTTGATCTCAATTCCCACGTGGTGACGGCTCTGCGTCTCTTTACAAACCGAGCAGGTCCGCTCTTCGGTTTGAGCGGCGGTGGAGGAAGCCTTGACGGTCACCTTCCACGAGGAGTGGGTGTGGCCGGTGATGCAACGCTCGTCGGTTGCGGTGAAAGCGGAGGCTTTCGCCCAAGTTTTGGCGTAGCTGCCGTCGGTGTAGATGATCTCCTCCAGTGAGCTGTTTGCGAAGGCGTTATCACCGATGCTGGTGACGGCAGGAGGAATGTAGATGGATTTAATCTGCTGACATTGGGTAAAGGAGGTGTCCGAGACGCCGGTCAGCGTATAGATCGATCCTTTGTGCAGGATGTATTTGGTCAGGTAGATCTGGCCGCCGAATTCTCCCGCATAGCCGGAGGAATTGACGGTGCCGTTGCCGCCTACCGTGGCGGTCATTTCCATACTGTCAAAGA
>JAFTKV010000228.1 GCA_017453085.1 Clostridia bacterium | reverse complement strand
GGTCAGCGCAGCCATTACCTTTGCATACCAAGGCGTTTTTGGGTGTTTGAGAGCTATGAACACCGCCGGTATGTCAGTTTTGAGTTTTTTAGCTCGCTCTTTCAGCGTCACTTTCGTCACTCTTGCTTCATCCAACGACCGTTTGTAAAGTCGGGAATTTCAACGGGAATGCTGCCGCCTGCAATGGATTGCCCAGACAGATAGGAAATGCTCATCCAAGCAGCCGCATCGTAGACGTCAATGGGGAACGCTTCTCCACGGGCAAGGCGAGCGTAAAAATCACGGAGCATCTGGTAATCCATACCGCCGTGACCGCCCTTCACTTCCTCTTTCCAAAAATCGGGAAGATAGCGGTCTTCATATTTCTCCGCATTGCCCCAAAGAGGTCTTGCTTCGTCGAAACCGCGTCCGCCTTCATCTTCGAAGATGAAATAGCCTTCCTCTTGGAAATAAGCTTTGGTACCGTGAACAGTCAAGCCACGGGAATAAGTGCGAGGCAAAGTGGTATCCAAACGCAACGTAATGGTTTGTCCACCTTCACAAAGAATGTTAGTGGTTACCACGTCACCTTGTGCAAACTTTGCGCTGAGCAGCTCTGGATCGTCCGCTTTGTGCTCCTGCACGTACGCGTGAAGTCCTGCCGCCTTGGATGCCATTGAGGTCAGGCGAAGCATACGGTTACCGCGATGAATCCTCAAAATCCGTGCGATAGGCCCTAGCTCGTGAGTAGGGTAGTTTTCGCAATTCTCGTTCAGATAGTGATTCAAGCGATAGTGCCGCAGCTCTTTGCCAAAGGAAACCTCGTAGCGCAGATCGTGGGCATAGCTGCCGTCGCAATGGATGACTTCTCCGAAAAATCCCTGCTCCACCATATTGAACCGCCTAGTCTCTTTTTTGCCGTAGCAACAGTTTTCCAGAAGCATAAAGGGAGTGTGTGTTTCTTCCCACGCCCGAACCATCTCTCTGCACTCTTCCTCAGAAGAGTCGCCACCCACTTCCATACCGGCAGGAATACCGGCGCGAAGTGCACGAATTGCCAGCGAAACGTGAGTTTCCCAGGGCGTGGCAATGATCACGGCATCGGGCTTGCAGTCGAACACTTCCTGCGGATCGGCAGTAGTCATCGGACGGTTTCCCTGCCGCTTTTCTACTTCATTTGCAAGATTGGAATTACTATCGGTATATGGATCGCATAATGCCGCTACCTCAACTTCGGGGAAACGAAGAGAGTCCAACACCAGCATCTGCCCTCTCTGTCCACAGCCAAGAAAACCAATGCGCAATTTCTTCCCATTCATAACGTCACACTTCTTTCTGTGTCAATTTACAATCCAAGATATGCCCGCAGTTCTGCAAATCCGCCTTGGGGATATCCGGACGTATCCAATTCGTCATTATTCAGCAGGCAATCGGTGAGCAGGAAGGTTCGCATTCCCAGTTTTGAAGCCGCAACCATATCTTCCTTCACGTCATTACCGACCATAATGCACTCTTCTGCAGTTGCACCGATTTTGTCTAAGATCTCCTGATAGTATGCGGGATTGGGCTTGCAGAAGGAGGAATTATCGTAAGTTGTTACCAGTTCAAAGTCAGCGGGATCCAGCCCGGCCCAGCGTACACGGCTTTCGGTCGCAATTGCAGGAAACAGCGGATTGGTAGCCAGTACCACACGGTAACCTGCCGCTTTCAGATCTCGCACAATGCGACCTGCCTCGGGGTTAAAGCCGCAGGTTTTCTGCACTGCCTGAAACTCATTGGCATAAAAATCTGCGAAATCAGGTTCCCTCTCCCGAACGTCCTCGCCAAGTAGCGATGCAAAACGATCCCAAAACGCCGCTTCGCCGGTGCGGGAACCATCGTTCATAATCATTGCTTTGGTTCCGGACCAGATGGCCGCGATCAGCCCGTCGGGATCATATCCGTAAGGTGCCATCTTCACGCACAGCCCTTTAAAATAATGCTTTGTAAACAGATCTTGATCCATCGGAAGCAGCGTTCCGTCCAGATCAAATAATACGGTGGTAAAACTCATTTGATAAATCCTTTCCATCAGATTTATGGGATGACTTGACAAATTCACACCTTGGTGGTATGATATGGATAAAATCAGTCAACTATATAATCACATTTTGATTATACTACAGTCTATAAAAAATGTCAAGACTTGTCAACAATTTCTCAGTGAGGTTTCTGTATGATCCTATTTCCGATGATTGCCCTGATTCTTTTATGTGTTATAATGGGCTTTTCCATATACGCTTATCGAACTGCCTTTTATTCCTCCCCTCGTGAGAGAGGAAAGCTATTGGAGCTTCCCAAAAACGAGAATTACGATGCATCTGCCAGTGCAAAGCTCTATCAGGAGATGGAAGCGGTTCCCTTCGAAGAGGTATATATCACCTCCTATGACGGACTTCGTCTGTTCGGTCGGTATTATCACGTTGCAGAGGGTGCTCCCCTGCAAATCCAGTTCCACGGATACCGTGGATCGGGCATCCGCGACTTTTGCGGCGGTAATAAACTGGCTCGGGAATCGGGACAGAATACTTTGGTAGTAGATCAGCGTGCTCACGGACGAAGCGAAGGGGATATGATCACCTTCGGCATCCGGGAACGGTACGACTGTCTGGCATGGGCAGAATATGCGGTTCAGCGTTTCGGAGCCGATACGCCTATTTTCCTCACCGGTATTTCTATGGGTGCGTCTACGGTACTGATGGCATCCGATCTCCCTCTCCCTAAGAACGTGGTGGGCATCATTGCCGATTGCCCTTACTCTTCTCCCGATGCAATCATCCGCAAGGTCTGCGGCGAGATGGGATTTCCGCCCGTCCTTGCGATGCCCTTTATCAAGCTGGGCGCTTATCTCTTCGGGGGACTCCGGTTTGGGAACCTTTCTGCAGACTCCTCTGTAGCCAAATCCGATCTGCCGATTCTTCTGATTCACGGCGAAGCGGATAATTTCGTTCCCTGCGAGATGTCTCACAAGATCCATTCTGCCTGCCGTGGACGGCACGAAATCCATACCTTCAAGGACGCCGAGCACGGACTCAGTTATCTGCAGGATACGCCGCGTTATGAACAGGTAGTGCGCGCGTTTGTTGCCAGCTGTCTGGATGAGTTCAGAAAATGAGAAAACTCCCGATCCGTAACGCTTGGCGTGTCGATCGGGAGTTTTTG
>JAFTKV010000031.1 GCA_017453085.1 Clostridia bacterium | reverse complement strand
CAGATAAACGGGGACGTTATTGGCCTTGAAGAAGTCCCGGAGGAAGGAGGTGTTGGCCAGACAAATGCCGGGGGTGGTGATCAGGTCGTCCTGCATCTCCACGATGGTGGGCTGCTTGCCCTGGAGATACAGCTCGTAAGCGATCTCGCAGCCGGTCAGACCGCCGCCGATGATGGTGACCTTTTCGCCTACGGGTGCCTTGCCCAGGAGGAAGTCCACCGCCTGAACAGCCTTGTCCGCACCGGGAATCGGGATGCGCTTGGCAACGCTGCCGGTGGCAACGATCACCTCGTCAGCATCCAGCGACTTCACGTCGGTGATCTCGGTGTTCAGCTTCACCTCGATAGCGGGGTACTTGGTCAGCTCGCGCTTGTACCAGGCGATCAGCGCACGATCCTTTTCCTTGAAGGAGGGAGCGGCAGCTGCGATGAACACGCCGCCCAGCTCGCCGGACTTCTCGTACAGGGTGACCTTGTGTCCGCGCTTTGCCAGCACCAGTGCGGCTTCCATACCGCCGATGCCACCGCCGATGACGGCAACCTTCTTCTGCTTCTTGGCAGGAGCGATGTAGTGCTTCTTCGACTGCATGGTTTCGGCGTTCAGCGCACAGCGGGCAAGACCCATCGTGTCGGGCAGTGCCTGGGTATTGTAATGTCCCTTGGAGGAGGAAAAGTTGAAGCAGCCGCTGTGACAGCAGATGCAGGGCTTGATGTCCTCCAGACGGTCCTCGATCAGCTTGGTGATCCATTCGGGGTCCACCAGGAACTGACGGGCAACGCCCATACCGTCGATTTTCCCCTCAGCGATCGCCTCGGCGGCAACGTCGGGCTCCATACGGCCTGCGCAAATTACGGGAACGTCCACGAACTGCTTGATGTGGGCAACGTCATCCAGATTGCAGTTCTGGGGCATATACATGGGCGGATGTGCCCAGTACCAGCTGTCGTAGGTGCCGTTGTCACAGCTGAGCATATCGTAGCCGGCGTCCTGCAGATATTTAGCCGCACGCTCGGACTCCTCCATGTTTCTGCCCATTTCGGGGGAGGTATCGCCGGGAACCAGACCCTCGGCAAAGCCCTTCAGCTTGGACTCGACCGAGTAGCGCAGGGATACGGGGAAATCGTTGCCGCAGGCTTCTTTGATGGCCTTGACCACCTCAGCAGCAAAGCGGTAGCGGTTCTCGAAGGATCCGCCGTACTCGTCGGTACGCTTGTTGAAGAACTCGATGGCAAACTGGTCTAAGAGATAGCCCTCGTGTACTGCGTGCACCTCCACGCCGTCCACGCCTGCGTCCTTGCAGAGCTTGGCGGTCTTGGCGAAGGCCTCGATGATCTCGTGGATCTGCTCCACCGTCATTTCGGGACACTCGATGTCGGGTGCCCAGCGGGCAGGCTGTGGGGAGGGAGATGCCAGCTCGTGACTGGTATCGAGAATAGGCTTTAAGATCGCACGGGTAAATTTCTTCTTGTGCAGAGGGCCGACCAGCTCGGTGATCGCCCAGCTTCTGCCCATGCCTGCGGTAAGCTGGATGAACAGCTTGGCACCGGTCTTGTGGATCTCCTCCATAAAGACCTTCAGCTCGTCGAACATCTTGGGGTTCTGCCAGAGCCACTTGCCCCAGAAGGTATCGCGGAGCGGTGCGATGCCGGGAATGATCAGACCGACGTTGTTCTTGGCGCGCTCCAGAAAGAGCTTGGCCGCCTCCTCGTCGAATCCGCAGCCGGTGAGCTCAAACCAGCCGAAGAGAGACGTGCCGCCCATAGGGCACATGACAATGCGGTTTTTGATCTCCACGTTGCCGATTTTCCAAGGGGTAAACAGAGCTTGATATTTAGGGTTCATTTGATCCATTGGGATAGTCTCCTTTCCATGAGTCCCTTTGATATTATTGATTATACAACAATTTCGCAAAAAAAGCAAGTCTTTTAGAAAAAAAGCGCAAAAATAACTAGTGACAGACAAGCGTTTTTATGCTATACTGTGAACAATGGTAAATATTCGGCCAAATTTTTCATTGAGAGGTGATCCGATGAAGCGATTCATCAGCGGCGTACTTTGTCTGACCCTGCTGGCAACGGGACTTCCCCTTGCCTCCTGCAAAAGCGAAGACGGAGCCGCCCCGTCCACAACCACCAACAAACAGGATCAAGGAGGACCTATGAACAACGGTAAATCCAACGCAACCATTTACGGAATGCTCACCGAGGATCTGAAAAACCCCGTGGGCATCGACGACAGCACCCCGGTATTCAGCTGGAAGGTGCAATCCGACGAGATCGGCTGGCTCCAGTCTGCCTATCAGATCGTGGTCAAGAACGGTGAGACCACCGTTTGGGACAGCGGCAAGGTAGATTCGGGCGTATCGGTCGGCATCGAATACGCAGGCGAGGAGCTGGCTTCCTCCACCGAGTACAGCTGGAACGTCACCGTCTGGGACAAGAAGGGCAACTCCAAGACCTCCGAAAGTGCCACCTTCGAGATGGGCCTTTTGGGCTCCAAGCCCTTCAAGGGAGCAGACTGGATCAGCTATGCATCCTCTTCTCTCTATTCGGGCACCAAGTACACCATCGATTTTGACTTTATCATCGATCGGGACAACCAGGGCTTCTGCTTCGGCATGTCCGACTCCGGCACCTTCGTCATGTGGCAGGTCAACACCCGCT
>JAFTKV010000227.1 GCA_017453085.1 Clostridia bacterium | reverse complement strand
GGCTATACCTTCCTCCTGGGCAGCAACTCCATCGACCTGCGCCCCTTCGTGAAAGCCCTGACCAATGCCCTCGGCGGCAAAGGCGGCGGCTCCGCCACCATGGTCCAAGGCACCCTCCCCACCCAAAGAGCCGATATAGAGGAATATTTGAATAAATAAATGCAGGGCTCCGCCCCGCACCCCGGCAAACTTTCTTGAAAGAAAGTTTGCATCAAAGAACTGTTAATAAGCCCGACGAATACTCGTCGGGCAGGAATGAGATTTAGGGCACGCACAGCTAAGAAAGATTCGTAACTGCCCAAACCATGGCAACTTTTGAAAAAAGTTGCCTATCAAAAGTTTTTGAGGAGGTTTGGAGGAACTTTTTTCAAAAAGTTCCTCCAAGAAATAACCATGAACTATATCGCCAATTACCACACTCACACCTACCGCTGCGGTCACGCCCGCGGCGAGGATCGCAGGTACGTGGAGGAGGCCATCGAGGCAGGCATCCGAACCCTCGGCTTCTCCGACCACGCCCCCATGCCCTTCCCCAGCGGTCATCACTCGGGCTTCCGAGTGCAAATGAGGGATGCCGAGGGCTACTTTGCCTCTCTTTCTGACCTCAAAAAGGAGTACGCCCGTGATATCACCATCCATATCGGCGTGGAAGCGGAGTTCTACCCCGAAACCTTCGACCTCTTTTGGGACTATATCAGTCAGTTCCCACTGGAGTATATGATCCTCGGTCAGCACTTCATTGGCAGAGAGGAAGACGGACTTTACAGCGGAGCCGCATCGCCTTCCGAGGAGAAGCTGGTAAAGTTCACCGATAATGTCATCGCCGCCATCGAAACCGGCAAGTTCCTCTACGTCGCCCACCCCGATCTCCTCAACTATACCGGCGAGTACGAGCCCTATCACAGAGAGATGACCCGTCTTTGCAAGGCCGCAAAAGACGCAGGTATCCCACTGGAGATCAACCGTCTGGGCTACTTCGAGCACCGCATCTATCCCAGCGACCGCTTCTTCCAAATCGCAGGTGAGGTGGGATGCGACGTGGTCATCGGCTCGGACGCTCACTCTCCCGACGTCTTTAGGGATCACGCCTCCATCGAAGGCTGTGCCGCACTGGCTGAAAAGCACGGATTGAATATTCTGCCCTCCCTCACTATGCCTAAGGAGTTTACGAGAAAATGATCAGCTTCCGCAACGATTACAGCGAGGTCGCACATCCTCGCATCATAGAAAAGCTGCTGGCGTGCGCCACACAGCAAAACGACGGCTACGGACTGGACGTCCACTCCCGTAAAGCCGCCGATTCCATCCGCCGCCTGCTGGAACGGGATGCCGATATTCACTTCATCCCCGGCGGCACCCAGACCAATCTGCTGGTGATCGCCGCCTGCCTGCGCCCCTTCGAGTGCGTGCTCACCTGCGACACGGGACACATCAACGTCCACGAGACCGGTGCCATCGAGGGCACGGGACACAAGGTGGTCACCGTCCCCCACGTGGACGGCAAGCTCACCCCCGAAGGCATCCGCCAACTGTTCGACACCCACGAGAGCGAGCACATGGTGAAGCCTCGGATGGTCTATCTCTCCAACTCCACAGAGCTGGGGACGGTCTACACCAAGGCGGAGCTGGCAGAGATCCGCAAGGTCTGCGACGAGCTGGGTCTGCTCCTCTTCCTGGATGGCGCGCGGCTGGGATCTGCACTCTGCTCGGTGTTTTGCGATCTGACCCTCTCCGATCTTGCCGAGCTCTGCGATCTCTTCTACATTGGCGGCACCAAGAACGGCGCACTGTTCGGCGAGGCGTTGGTGATTATCAACGATGCGCTGAAATCCGACTTCCGTTACATGATCAAGAACCGCGGCGCCATGCTGGCCAAGGGATTTGTGACAGGCATCCAGTTTGAGGTGCTGTTCGAGGACGAAGAGCCTCTTTACTTCGCCCTTGCCGAGCACGCCAATCGGCAGGCCAATCGGATCGCCGATGCGCTGACAGAAAAGGGCTACCCCTTCTATGCAACGCCCGCAGGCACCAACCAGCTATTTGCCATCGTCACCGCCGAGAAAATGGCGGAGCTGGAAAAGGAGTTCGCCTTCAACATCGAGAAGCCCCTCCCCGACGGACGCTTTGCCATCCGCTTCGTCACCTCCTGGGCAACCACCGACGAAATGGTGGACGCACTCATCGCTGCACTGTAAACGAAAGGGAGGCAATGATGAACCCTTGGATTCGCTCCATCGTGAGCATTGCAGGGCTATTGGCACTGCTGACCGCCTGCACCCATCCGACACCCGCGCCCTCCCCATCTGCCGCAACGACCGCACAAACCACACCCCAAAAGGATGACCCGCCCATGACCACCCCCTCCGATACGCTGCCCACCATCACCGCTTCCAACGGCACGAAGCTCACGGTAGCGGTGCGCTCCACCCTGTTCAGCGCACCGACAAACACCTGGGGCATCGGCACCAACTATCCCACCGTGATCGAGCTCCGTCACAGCGGCGATGCAAGCGGCAGGCTGCTTGCCACCTTCGAGGTGGCCGACAGCGGACTGGCCGGCCGTCCCACTCGCTTTCGTATTCTGGAAAGCCGGGACGGCGGCGAGAGCTGGAAAAAGATCAGCGAGGTCGCCGAGACGATCGATCCTACCATCGAGGCTTGCTGGAATCCCCAGCTGTTTGAGCTCTCCGCCCCTTTAGGCGATCTGCCCGAGGGCACGCTGCTCTTGGCAGGGGTATCCATCGACCCCGCCCAGAAGGTGAAATCCCAGATCTCCTTATGGAAAAGTGCCGATCACGGCGAGAGCTGGGAGCAGTTTTCGGTCGTCGCCACCGGCAAAGGCGTGGAGGACGGCGGCGTGTGGGAGCCCTTTCTCTGGCAGGAGGACGGTAAGCTCTTCTGCTTCTACTCCGACGAGACGCTGGAGGGGCACGACCAGGCCATCGTCTACCGCCTCACCGAAAACGGAAAGAATTGGAGCGAGCCGATCCCCGTGGTGGCGGCAGACAATCCCACCTGGCGTCCCGGTATGGTAAGCATCACCAAGATGGGCGATCAGGGCTATTTGATGGCTTACGAGGTCTTCGGCGATTGGGATGGCTGTCCTATTTATTATAAAATCTCCGATTCCATCGCCGATTGGAATGCCTCGGAGATCGGCACGCAGCTGATTGGGCAAGGGGGCTACTATTTCGGCTCTGCCCCCGGGTGCATCTGGACGCCTGTCGGCGGCGAGTGCGGCACGCTGATCGTCACCGCCGTTTACGGCAAGGAAAATCCCAATCGGATTCTGCTGAGCTTCGACTGTGGCAAAACCTTCGAGGCGGTGAAAAATCCCCTCCCCCACACCGACGGGCGAGGAGGATACAGCGCATCGCTCTTCCTGTCCGCTGACGGAAAAACGCTCTACTACGCCAACAACGTGGACGGAAAAGGCGAAAAATCCCGCATCGACTTTGCACGGATCGGAATAGAATGAATCGTCTGCCCTACGGTAGAATCGTCCTCTCCCCGTAGGGGCGTTGCAGCGCAAAGCAACTGCTGCATATCCGCCAAATCAAACGCATTGCGCCGCACGTTATCTCGGTGCGAACCGTTTGTTGCCGCCTTCGACGGCGGGAGTTGTAGTTGCGCAAGCGCAACTACCGCCCCCGCCCTACGGGTGGGTTCGTGCCGAATGTATACCAACCGTCGCCTTGGTGCGATACGCCCCCACCCCGTAGGGGCGGATTCCATATCCGCCCGTTTCAAACACATCCTACCGCCCGTTCACTCGGTGCAAATCGTTTGAACCGTCCCCACCCCGTAGGGGCGGATTCCATATCCGCCCGCCTCGAACGCACACCGCCGCACACCCCCTCGGTGCGATATGTGCCGCAATTCCTTGTAGGGACCGGCGTCCTCGACGGTCCGCGCCGCCGCAGGCGGCAAACGAAGGAGGCGCGCCGCATGTTATCTCGGTGCGATTTGTATCCCCCAAAAACAAACGCGCGACCCCAAATTGCCGCGCTGATAGAATCATTTCAGGAGGAGCCTTTCCCAAAGCTCCTCCTTTTTCTATTTTCCTCACACCTGCTGAATCACAGTGGAGCCTAAATTGTTCTCGCCTTGAACGGTCAATACGGGACCGCCCTCGGTTTTGGCGCGATTCTGCACGCCCCCCAGATGATTGGTCAGCCGGCAATCGACAGACCAGCTGTCCGGCACCCGCACCACGGTGGAGCCCAGATTGTTCTCCACGTGCAGGCATCCGCCGCCGGAGTAGGCATCGGTATTTTCAAACATGATCACGGTTGAGCCCAGATTGTTCTCCACAAAGCGATCGGTGAAGGTGGTGCAATCAATGTAAATCGTGCGGGAACCCAGACTGTTGTCGTGATGAATGCCATTCTCCTTTTGGTAGCCCCCCCATTTACCCTTTTTCCGCCGCTTGGGCAGGATCAGAGACAGACCAAAGCAGATCAGGATCGTATACAAAAACAGCGTTCCGTTGTTGATCAGATTGTTCGACTTTGCGCCGCACAGATAGGCAATGTTGGATTCCACCGTCATAAACAGCAAAGACAGGGTGAAGATCAGCTTGCAGAGCTTTAACTGACAGAGATATTTGATCGCAAGCGCCGCCAGAAATACGGCACAAACGATCCGCACAAAAGAGAGCTCGCCCACCATGCTTTCCATGGGAGGGGTCACGCCGAAGGTCTCCAGGAGGCCGAACACGGCGAAGAGTATACAAAACAGAGCGATCGCAATTTTCCAGACTTTCATTTTCCAAACCTCACTTCTTCGATCTTATCTTTCAGAATCTTGTAATAACCGCGGGAGAAATAGGTCGCCTTGTCGCAGCCCTTGAAGGTGATCTCACCGTTGCCGGTCAGCTCTCGGCCGAGCGAGCTGATCTTTTGCACGTTGGCGATCACCGATTTGGAGATGCGCACGAAATAGGCGGGGAGAATCTCCTCCAGCTGGAAGAGCTTGTAATCGGTTTGATACATCCGATCCCTCGTGTGGGCGCAGACCTTGCCGTCGTAAGTCTCGAAAAAGAGGATGTCCGACTTGGGAACGTAATACTCTCTGCTGCCGATGGTAAGGGTCAGCTCACTACCACCTCGCAGGATGTTCTCCACCACCGATTCGATGAGCTTCACCTCTTCGGTGCGCTCCTTGCAACGAATGACGATCTCCTCGGGCGCGTCCTCCGAGATTTCGATCCGGATCTTCATCTTCTCCCTCCTTCCCGCTGTCTTGACCTTAGTATAGCACAGATGTCGAATTTTGTAAAGTGGGTCCCAGCGAGTGGTAGATTTTTGAGGGTGAGAGGTAGATTATCTTGGGGAACTTCTTGAAAGAAGGGAGTATTCTCGTAGGGCGGGGGCTTGCTCCCGCCGTTAAACGATTATCGCTGACCGTACCTCAGTCCGTGAAAAAGTTAATATCTGATCAAACTGCTTCACGGCGGGAGCAGCAGAAAGCCGCCAAGCGGCGTCTGCAGCCCCCGCCCTACGAGATTGGTTCACTTTTTCAAAATCAACGGGGGAGCTTTTTCAAAAGCTCCCCCTTAAAAATTACCCCTCGTAAGCAGCCTTATCGCAGATGAGGGTCACGTCGGGGTGAACCTTCAGAAGCGTGGCGGGCCATTTTGTGGTAATGGTATTGTCCAGCAGCTTCATCACTGCATCGTGCTTTTTCTCGCCGTTTGCCAGCAGAACGATCTTCTTGGCACCGAGGATGCTGGCCATACCCATGGTCAGGGCACGGGTGGGCACTTCCTCCCGGCTGGCGAAGAAGCGGGAGTTGGCCTCGATGGTGGAATCGGTGAGGCCGGTGACGTGAGTGCCTACGATCAGCTCCTCGTCGGGCTCGTTGAAGGCGATGTGACCGTTGACGCCGATGCCCAAGAGCTGAATGTCAATGCCGCCTGCCGCCGCGATAGCGGCATCGTAGGCCTTGCCCTCTGCCTCGGGATCTTCTGCCATTCCATTGGGCACGTGGGTACGGGACTTGTCGATGTTCACGTGATTGAACAGATTCTCGTTCATAAAATAACGGTAAGACTGGTCGTTTTCGGGGGAAAGGGGGTAATATTCGTCCAGATTGAAGCTGGTGATGGGCGCAAAGTCGATCTCGCCCGCCTGGTTCATCCGAATCAGCTCGCGGTAGAGTCCCACGGGAGTTGAGCCGGTGGCCAGACCCAGGATGGAATCGGGCTTCAGGGTCATCTGCGCCGCAAAGATCCGTGCGCCGACCTTGGACATTTCTTCGTAATTCTCACATACAATAACACGCATAACAGTTACCTCTTTTCAAAGATGTATTTTCAGATCGTCGCCGATCAGAGTAGCAATAGGGGTGTAGTCCTCGTCAAGACCCACCAGGTGGGCTTCAGCACCCACACGGATCTTGCCGAGCTTTGCAAGTCCCATCCGATTTGCAGGGGTTGCGGAGCACATTTGCAGGGCATCCTCCGCTGGGATGCCGATAGAGATCAGATTCTTCACCGACTCGTCCAGATAACAGCCGCCGCCATAGAGTGCACCGTCCAAGGTGGACTTTACGCCGTTCTCTACCTTGCACTGATGTCCCGCATAGCTGTAGACACCATCGGGAAGGCCGGTGGGCATGGTGGAATCCGAGATGGCGATCATCCGCTTGGCACCCTTGGTGCGGTAGAGCAGCCGCAGCACGCCCGGGTGCAGATGCACCAGATCGCAGATCGCCTCGCAATAGACATCATCGGAGAGCATCGCCGCTGTCACCAAACCGGGGGCACGGTGATGGATGGGCGGGCAGGCGTTGAAGGTGTGGCAGACCGAGGTAAATCCTGCGGCAAATGCCAGCTCTGCCGTCTCAAAGTCGCAGAGATTGTGTCCCGCCTGCACGCAAATGCCACGGGCGACCAGATGTGCCGCCAGATCCGCCGCCCCCTCCACCTCGGGAGCAACGGTGACCATGCGGATCACGTCGGCAAACTCGCCAAAATAGCGGTCGTAAATCTCCACCGAGGGAGGGATGATACTGCTTGCATCCTGCGCGCCGTTCTTGGCACCGTTGAGGAAGGGACCCTCCAGATGTGCGCCCACGATCCGTGCGCCGGGAAGACTGCCCGCCTTCTGCCGCTCCATTGCCGAGCGCAGGAAGGAAAGCTCCTCCGCCATTTGGGAAAGGGTGCCGGTGAGCAGCGTGATGAGAATATCGGTCACGCCTGCTTTTCGAAGCCGCAAAAGAAATTTTTCCAGAAGCTCCATGGAGAGCAGCGTGGTGTCGTACCCTTCCCCGCCGTGATTGTGAAGATCGAAATAGCCGGGCGCAAGGATGGGAAACGTAAGCTCACCGCTGTTTCCCGCCTCGATAGCGGTGATGATCCCGTTTTCTATCGTCACCGTGCGATCCTCCAGAAAGCCGTCGGGGAGCAAGATTTTTTTTGCGTACAGTTTCATGTTCATTTCCTTACCGCAATAAAATACACCAGTATTATATCTCCAAACTGCCCAAAAGTCAAGTGGCAGACCTAAAAAAAATCGCCGATCCGCCGACAAAATTCGACTCCCGACGCAAAATCCCTTGTATTTCAGCGAGAATTGTGCTATAATGAAATCAACTTAGGAAAAAGAGGTGTACTACATGAATACACAGACGATCTATCTGGCCGG